>JAOAPQ010000062.1 GCA_025462965.1 Bryobacterales bacterium | reverse complement strand
AGATCAAGATCCTCCCCAGCCGCTGACTTGGCTAAGGTTTGCATTCCGAGGAGAGGGCGCGGGATACAACCTCTGCGTGTTCCTTGATTTTATCAACAATCATCAGAGCGAGTTCGAGAGTTCGACGCGCGACCGTGCCGTCCAGTTTCGGCGGAGTTCGGGTACTGACGCTGTGGACGAAGGCGGCGAACTGGAGGCGAAGCGGCTCTTCCTTCTCTACGGGCACCTGGCGGAATGAGATCTTGCGCTCTTCCCCGACGGTGAAGACGGCGACGTCCTGCCGGGCGTAATCGAGTGAAATGTATTGGTGGGGCTGGAAGAGACGGAGTTTGCGGACGCGCTCAGTGGAGACGCGGCTGGCGGTGAGATTGGCGACGCAGCCATCGCGGAACTGGAGGCGGACGTTGGCGATATCCACCCTTTCCGAAAGAATGGACACGCCCGCGGCGCGGACTTCCTCAAGAGGGCTGCGCGCGAGGGCGAGGACGATGTCGAGATCGTGGATCATGAGGTCGAGCACTACGTCGACATCCAGGCTGCGCGGGCTGAAGACACTGAGGCGGTGGATTTCGAAGAACAGGGGGAGCGTGGCGACGGATTCCAGCGCGATGACGGCGGGGTTGAAACGTTCGAGATGGCCTACCTGGAGGATGCGGTTGTTTGCGGCGGCGGCGGCAATGAGGCGCTCGGCGGAGGCGAGATCCGGGGCGATGGGCTTTTCGATGAGGACGTCGATGCCGGATTCGAGGAGCTGGCAGCCAAGGTCGGCGTGAACGGAAGTTGGGGCGGAAATGATGGCTGCGTCAATTTTGCCGATGAGGTCGCGAGTGTCGGCGATTTTGGCGCGGGTGGGATCGGGGTCGACGATGGCTGTGAGTTCGGCGTCGGGGGATTCGGTGACGACGCGGATATGGTTTTGGCCGAACTGGCCGGCTCCTATTACGGCTAGGCGGATCATAGGGAGGAACGACAGGCCACGAAAAACGATGGCCTGTCCCACGGGGCTTTCCAGAGGGCTAGGGAGGCGGGGATGAAGCTGGGTGCGAGTTTCATAGAGGACCGTCACCGATGATGGTTAAGCCGAACCGGTTGGCGCGGTCCAGCATTTCGGCGCGATCGAGAAGCAGCGTGCGGCCGGCATCCACGCTGCAGGCGGTTGTGCCCGTTTCCTTCATCACGGTGATTGTATCGAGCCCGAGGACCGGGACGTCAAAGAGGAGGTGTCCGCGGCGGCTGGACGCTTTCACTAAGGTGAGCGCTTTGCCATTGACAAGCGACGCCGCGCGACGGAGCATGGCATCGGTGCCTTCCATGGCTTCGAGAGCTACGCAAGCCCGGTCGGCGATGGCGACGCTCTGGCCGACATCGAAACTGGCCAGCGCGTGTGCGACTCGCCGCCCATAGGCGATGTTGGTCTGCTCCTCTTTATCGGGCTTTCGCTTGGTCAGCACGCCGGAAGAGGCGAGCAGCGGCTTCAAGAGCATGGTGGAGTCCGCCAGTTCGATGCCTTCATCGGCGAGTACTTTGGCGACCGCGCCGATGAGGCCGTCGGTGTTCTTTTGAGGCAGCGCGGCGAGGAGTTTGAAGAGACGCCAATCGGGGCGGATCGAGGAGAAGATTTTCGCGTGCTTCACCTGGCCGGCCATCATTATCTGAGTCACGCCTTCTTCGTGGCAGATTTCGATCAGGCGGCTGAGTTCTCCGAGCGAGATCCAGTAGCAGCGGGCGGCGAGACGCTCGACTTCCGGCGAGGCCTCCTCTTTAATCGCGATGCAGACGACCTCGTCATGGGCGGCTCGGGCAGTTTCGAGAGCGAGGACGGGAAAGCGGCCGTTGCCCGCGATGAGACCGTACTTCATCCCTTGATCACGCCGCGCGTGGAACTTTGGATGAAATCGACGAGCTCATCCAGCTCGGGTGACGGCGGGAGCTCTTCGCGGATCTTTGAGACGGCTTGCGAGGTGTTCAGGCCGGCACGCGTGAGGAGGCGGAAAGCTGTCTGCAAGGTTTCGATGGTGTCGTTGGGAAAGCCGCGGCGCTCGAGGCCGACCCGGTTAGCGCCGTATGCGCGAATCTCGCGCTCGGAGACGTTTGTCGAATATGGCATTACATCCTGCACGATGACGCTATAACCGCCAATGAAGGAGTGGCGGCCGACGCGGCAGAACTGATGGACACCGCAGTAGGCGCCTACCCAGGCCCAATCCTGGATGGTGACGTGGCCGCCGAGGGTCGCGGCGTGGCCGAGGACCACGTGATCGCCCACTGCACAATCGTGCGCAACGTGGGCATGGGCCTGGAGCAGGTTGTCGCTGCCGACTGTGGTGAGCAGACCTCCGGCCTCGGTGCCGCGGTGGATGGAGACGAACTCGCGGATGGTGTTGCGGTCGCCGATGCGCGTTTCCGCGCGCTCGCCCTTGTACTTCATGTCCTGAGAGGCGACCCCGACGGTGGAAAAGGGGAAGAAGACATTGTCCGCGCCGATGGTCGTCGGGCCTTCGCAGAAGATGTTGGCCATCAAGCGGGTGCCGGGGCCGATTTCCACATCGGCGCCGATCACGCAGAAGGGGCCGATGGCGGCGGTTTCGGAGATACGGGCGTTGGGATCGATAATCGCGCTGGGGTGAATCGCCATCGTAGGAGCTTACGATGCCGCCGGCGCGTCGCCCTTCCGTTCCAGCTTACACATGATTTCGGCTTCAGCGACGAGCACGCCATTTACGGTAGCGCGGCCCGCCATTTTTGCGACGGTACCTTTGCGTTTGAGCATGGTCAACTCCATCCGCAACTGGTCGCCGGGGCGGACGGGCTTGCGGAACTTCGCGTAATCGATGGAGACGAGGAAAACGAGGAAGTCGGCGCGGTTGGGAATGCTGCCGAGCACGAGCACCCCGGCTGTTTGAGCGAGGGCCTCCACGATGAGGACGCCGGGCATGACGGGAAAATCGGGAAAATGTCCGCCGAAAAAGGGTTCGTTCGTGCTGACATTTTTAATTCCAACGATCTTTTCGGTACTCATCTCGAGAATGCGATCCACGAGCAGCATGGGGTACCGATGCGGCAGGATGTGCCGTATCTCATCTATGTCCAAAGTTGGCATTGAAACCTTGAGTATAAACCGGGGGTTCAGGCTGGCGTGGGTGAAAGTGCCTTCAGGTCATGTCTTTGCGATCGAGAACCTCACGCACCTTCAACGCGAGCTCCCGGATTCGGAAGGGCTTTTGCAAAAACGCAGAGCCGTGTTTCACGCCCAGATGTACGAGGGAATCGGTGGTATGCCCGGACATCAGAAGTGTTTTCAGATCGGGACGGATGGCGATCGCCTGTTCGATCAGTTCCCTGCCGTTCAGCCCGCCCGGCATGACCATGTCGGTCAGTAACAGATTGATCCCGGAAGGATGTGCACGGCATATCGAGAGACCCTGTACGCCATCGCCGGCCTCAAGAACCGTATATCCCTGCCGCCGCAGGAGATGAACGGCGAGACGGCGAACCATCTCTTCATCTTCCACGATCAGGACCACTTCGGAGCCTCTCGGCATTTGATCGCGTACCAGGGGCTGGCCGCGAACCTGGGGCGCCCTGGCCACGGGGAAATCGATCCAGAAGACAGTCCCGCCATGCGGGCTGCTGGTGAAATGAATATGGCCGCCGCTTTGCTCGACAATTCCGTAAACTGTTGCCAGTCCCAATCCTGTTCCCGAACCTTGCGCCTTGGTGGTGTAGAACGGTTCGAAAAGATGCGCCTGGGTTTCCGGGTCCATGCCGGTGCCTGTGTCGGCGACCTGCAGGGTTACATAGCGGCCAGCCGCGAGACCGCGAGTTCCTCCGCCCGCGCCGTTCACGACGGTATTCGCCGTGCCGATTGATAACATCCCTCCGCGGGGCATTGCGTCGCGAGCGTTCAACGCAAGGTTCAGGATGACTTGTCCGATCTGGCCGGAATCGGCGTACACGGTCTCGAGTTCAGCATCGGTTGCGGTCACCAGGTCTATGTCCGCCCCGATGAGCCGCCGCAGCATCTTATCGAGGTCAAGGATGATGGCGTTGAGGTTCAGCACCTGCGGTCGCAGAATCTGCCTCCGGCTGAAGGCCAGCAGTTGATGCGTCAGCTCGGCCGCGCGTTCGGCCGCCTTCTTGATCTCGTCGGCCTGATGGTACGCCTCGCTACCGCCTCCTATGGATTCCAGAAGGAGATCGCTATAGCCCAGGATGCCGGTCAACAGATTGTTGAAGTCATGAGCCACGCCGCCCGCCAGCCGCCCGATGGCTTCCATTTTCTGGCCCTGACGCAGTTCCTCTTCCGCTTGCCGTAAGTTCCGTTCCCCTAGCTTGCGCACGGTGGCGTCCTCAATCGAGAGAAGAACCATTTCTCCCCCGTTCAGGCGGCATGCGTTGATGAGCAAACTCTTGCGTCCCACATGCAGAAAATCCCGCTCCAACTCAAAATTGTCGACCGCACGATTGGCCGATAACACTTCGCCGAGCATTCTTCGCAGGTCGGGGCTGTCCCACGCCCGGTTCGCCAACTCGTAAATAGAGCGCCCTTCGGTGTCCCTTTTGGTGAGTCCGAAAGTCCGATAAAAGGCAGCGTTCGCCATCCTCACCATTTGCTCGCTATCGAGAACTACGAGGGGTTCGCGCACGGTTTCCACGATGGATGTCGTGAAATCGCGCGATTGCTGAAGATTGATATTGAGGGCCTGCAATTCCTCGTTGACGGTGCTCAATTCCTCGTTGGTGGATTGCAGCTCTTCTTTGGCGGTTTCCAGTTCCTCATTGACGCTTTGAACCTCTTCGAGATTCGACATACTCTCTTCCTGGGCGGACTGAGTATCGTCGGTATACTGCTGGTGATTGTCGAGGACCGCTGAGAGGCGATCGCGCGCGGCCGCAAGGTCCCTCTTCAATTGCTGGTATTCGCTCTGGGGAACGAGAGGGTTTTCCACCATTTCGCTCCGCGCGACGGACGCGGCCGGCGGTCTCTCTCCGAAAAGGATGAGGAACGATTCATCGTTCTCTTGGGCGCCCAGCGGAATGACATCCAGGTCGATGATCCGGCCGGACTGCGCGATTGCCAGTCCCTCTCTGCGTACCGCCGTCTTCTCCTTCTTCGCCTGGGTGATGGCGGTCTCCAGATCGAATGCGAGGCCCGAGCGCTTCGCCATGGCGAGGATGTTGACGCTCATCTTGCCGGCGGCAGGTTCCAGATAAGGGCTGATCTGCCCTCGCACTTGGACCACCTGCAGGTTTCCATTCACGACTACACCGTCGGGAGAGTATTTCGCCATTATGATATGATCCGCCCGCTTGCGGAGGTCCGCGTCCTCCCAAACGTCGGCCGGCCGGCGCGCCTTGGCGAGTGACGGAATTTTCGCGGGTCCCCAGCTCAACAAATGGTGGCGGTCTACCGCCTTTTTCGAGTGAATCTGGGAGCTTTTCTCCACCAACAAGAAAAAGTCCGCGAATCGCTTTACCGATTCGGCGACTCCCAACATCAGAAAGCCTGTGGGCTTCAACGCATAGTGAAACATGGGCACGACGCGGGTCTGAACACTGTCCAGATAGATCAACACGTTCCGGCAACTGATCAGGTCTAGGTTCGAATAGGGGGGATCGTTCAGCAGATCGTGAGCGGCGAAAATACACGTGGAGCGTACACTTTTGTTGATTTGGTACCCATCCTCCCGTTGGTCGAAGAAGCGTTCGAGCCGTTCAGGCGAAACATCTTCGGAAATCTTGGCCGGATAGACACCCTGCCTCGCCTTCTGAACCGCGATCATGCTCACATCCGTCCCGAAGATCTGGATCGGGAAAATAGAACCCGGGTCTTTGAGGAACTCAAGCAGGCAGATTGCAATCGCGTATGCCTCTTCACCGGAGGCGCAACCGGGCACCCAAATCCGGATCGGCGTTTCGGACCTACGGTTTTCCACAAGCCGAGGAAACACTTCTTTCTTCAATGCTTCAAAGGTATCCGGATCGCGGAAAAACTTTGTGACGCGCGGGATCATCTCCTCGCAGAGCAAAGCTATCTCGCCCGGGTTGCCTTTCAGAAACTCGGCGTAGCGTCCCGGATCGGAGACATGATTGAGCGCCATGCGCCGGAAAATGCGGCGTTGGATTGTGCTGGAACGGTACTGGGAGTAATCTACGCCGCAAGCCGCGTGCAATGACTTGAAGATGTCCTGAAAGGCGGCGGCGACGTCCGTCGCCTGTCCTCCGGAGGAGGAGCCTTCGCTCCGGCCGGCGTAAGGAGATTTCGCTATGCGAATAAGTTCCTGGGCGATTCCTTCCGGATGCAGCACAAAGTCCACTGAGCCGGTCGCCACGGCGTTGACCGGCATGTCTTGAAACTTCGCCGATTGCGTGTCCTGGGCGAAGGTGAAGCCACCCTCGGCTTTGATCGTGTCCAACCCGAGGGCGCCGTCTGAACCTGTACCGGATAAAATCACCCCAATGGCCCGATGACGGCAGTCTTCCGCCAGGGAACGCAGGAAGGTGTTGATGGGCATCCGCTGCCCGTCGCGCACCTTCTCCCGGGGTGTAAGGTGCAACGTGCCCGCGGAGAGAACCATGTCCACGTTGGGCGGCATGACGTAGACCTTGTTCGGCCCGACAACCATCCCGTCGCTCACCTCCTGGACAGGAATTCTGGTCGCTCTGGCGAGCAGGGTTGTGAGTAAGCTCTGGTGACTGGGATCCAGGTGTTGCACAACCACGAATGCGAGTCCGGTATCGGGAGGGAGATGCTTCAGAAGAGTGGAACAGGCTTCCAGGCCCCCGGCTGAAGCGCCAATACCTACGATCGAAAACGATTCGGACGCAGCAAGAGGCTCGCCGGCCGTTACGTTAGTCTCAGACACGGTACTCGTCTACTTTCTCTTCGCCTCACAAGGCGGCCTTCTAAACCGGGTGGAAAAAAGGCTGCATCGAACGATCTCGCCGACCCTGATTAATGCAATGGAAACGGTATAATTACACACACAATTCTGACACGGGCAACCTGGGAAAGCCATTCCGCCGGGAAAAGTCATTTAATAGCGGACAACTGACGTCGGTCTAAGCGGTTTATTGAACAGGGACGATGTTTGGCAGCCTTGCGAGGCGATTCAACATCTCGGCGGTCTGGCTGGCAGCGGGCGTGCCGGTCAGGCCCAGACCGTGACCCGTGCGCAGCAGTCTTGCGACGCCGTCAAAGTCGCGCCGGGTGATCGCGCGACGCAAACCGACATTCATCAGAAATCCGGCCAGGGCATCGCGCTCGGGAAGGCGGAGTTGATCGAACTGTTCCCTCCAATGGGCAGTGTGGCCATCGGCGTCCAGGATCTCCAGCAGACGGCCGGCACTGCCGGGAACTGCGAACCGCGAGGGTATGTTACACGGGGGAGTTCTGCCGGGTTGTAACGCGGCGGCACACAGCAAGCCCATTACATAGATGGTGTGATAGGCGGTGGCAACGAGGTAGTTAGACCGGTCACCGCCGTGCAGTTGGGTCAGACGTTCAATGCGTGTACTTGGCGCGGGAAGGAAACCGGCCTGGTCCTCAACGCGCGCGAGGACGCGAAAACCAAAGGCCGAGGGCGGGCTCCATGAAACGCCGGTTAGGGGCCAAGCGAGCAGGACTTCTCCTCCGAGATCGTAGTCCTGCTCATCAAGGCACCGGGCCAGCGCCGCTTCCGCTTCCGCGAGGATGGCCGCTCTTGGGCGCGGCAGCCGCCGCGGATGGATATTGAAATCTGTCGCGTACATTATCGCGTGCGTGAATGCATAAACGTCGTCACGGCTGCCGCCGACCAGGTCCATTGGGCAATTCAGAACGGAACTTCGCATAACAGCGGACGTGCGAGAATTCCAGGACCCGCTCAAGGCATGCATCAGCCAATGCTGTTCCAGCATGCGATGAGGAACCCTTTCGCGGCCGCGGTGGGCTTGGGACTGAAGCGCCTGGCGAAGCAGCGCGTCGAACGCCGCGTCCGGATAACCCAGCCTTGCGAGACAGATGTGCGCGGTTGCATAATCGAGAGCCAGCGCGGGCTCAAGACAGAGAGCGAGAAGTATGCGTTGGCTTCGCGCATGGGGCATCAGGAGACAGGCCACGTGCTGGATGCGGGCTTTTACCCCATCGCGGGATGCGGCAGTGGAAGCTGCGACCAGCAGGACGGCGGTTTCTGAAATTACCTTTTCGGGCCGGATACGGTCCTGATTGGCTTCGGGGTCGGTGTACCCCGTTGCGGCCAGCTGCTCGACTGCGCGCTTCGCAATATCGAGAGCATGACAGAGGCGCCGTTCCAGATCCTCGTTGTCCCACAGCATCTCCGGCATGCTCTTGTGTTGGGTCAGCCCGCCAGTTCGCGCGCGCCGGCGCTGAGGGCGTTCAGGTTCTCAACGGGCGTGCCGACCGTTGGAACTCTGTAGATATGGATGAACGTCCGCATGGTGCCGCAAAATCCTTCCCACGGCTCATCGGCAACCGCGATTGACGGCCCCATTTCGGCGACGGCCTTGCCGATCGCCGCGAAATCTACTGCTTTGGTGCTCAGGAGATTTTGTACGATTTCCTGATGGTTAACAGCTTTTGCACTCATCTTGTGCTCCTTTTTGTGGCCCTGCGTCACGAATGTGATCGCTCAGGGTTCGGTCAATAGTGATGTTCGTCCCCTAAGCGTTTCACGTCACGCTATGATGAGCCGTGATTCTGACTTGGGCCAAGGGACAGACGAAGCCGTTTACGGAGATGTTGAGGGCGATGGTGGAATGCGAATCGCCCAGCGACGACGCGGGAGCGGTGAACCGGTTTGTGGAGTTGTTGAGCGATGTGGCCGCGCCGTTCGCGAAAATTCGACCGGTGAAAGGCGGGGCCTTCGGGAAACACTTGCTGTGTGAGTTTCCGGCGACGCGGCGGCGCGCGGAAGGGCAGATACTCGTCCTCGGCCATTCGGATACCGTGTGGCCGATGGGAACGATTAAGACCATGCCGTTCCGCGAGGCGGAAGGGCGGCTGTGGGGTCCGGGCGTGCTAGATATGAAGGCCGGGATCGCAACCTTTCTGTTCGCAATGCGCGCGTTACGGGAGCTAGAGATCACGCTGCCAAGGAAGGTGGTGCTGCAGGTAAATTCGGATGAAGAAGTGGGGAGCACTTCATCGCGGGCGCTGACGGAAAAGAATGCGAAAGCTAGCGCGGCGGTGCTGGTACTGGAGCCGGGGACGGGGCTGGCGGGGAAACTCAAGACGGCGCGGAAAGGCGTGGGCGGCTACAGCGTGACGGTTCACGGCAAAGCGGCGCATGCGGGCGTGGACTTTTCGAACGGCGCGAGCGCGATTGTGGAATTGGCCCGGCAGGTGGAGAAGATCGCCGGTTTTACGGACCTTGCGCGCGGGATCACCGTAAACCCTGGCGTGATTGCGGGCGGCACGCGGACCAATGTGATCGCGGCGGAAGCGCGGGTGGATGTGGATATCCGGATCGCGAAGTTAAAGGACGCCGCGCGGCTGGAGCGGCTGTTTCATGGATTGCGCGCGACCGACAAGCGCTGTTCCGTGGAAGTTACCGGCGCGTTAAACCGTCCGCCGATGGAACGGTCAGCGGGGATAGTAAAGTTATTCCGGCGGGCGCAGGCGATTGGACGGCAAATCGGCGTAGAGATCGAGGAATCGTCGACGGGTGGAGGTTCGGATGGGAATTTTACTGCTGCGTTGGGAGTGCCGACGCTGGACGGGTTGGGGTCGGTGGGCGAGGGCGCGCACGCGGTGAACGAGAGCATTTTGCTCGGGAGGGCGCCGGACCGGATTGCGCTGCTCGCGGGGTTGTTGAGCTCTACGGATATCAGTTAGCCGGTTTAATGAGCCAGGCCGGCCACACAAGGCACATTGAAAACGACCGGAAAAAGCCAGCCTGGCTCGACTCCAAAAACGCGTCGATATAGCCGCGGTGATATGACCCGATCTTCAATGAGTGAAGCACCACCGCCAGCGGCTCGACCAGTGTGGCTGGTGGCGGGCACAATGGGCAGAAGATTGTGCGCGAGCACATTCACATATTGGCGAAAGAAGCCCGGGAGCGCGGGGGTGCTCATGAAGTGCAGGTTTTTCGCAGAGGTTATAGTGACCTGTGCGGCAAAACTCACAGTGATCGCAGAAGATAGCCGGCTCGAGCGCGCCGCGATCTCCGACCGACCAGCCCGTCACTCCGGGGCCAATCTTGTGCACCGTGCCGGAGGGCTCGTGACCGATCACCATCGGGTACTTGCAGGGCGAATCGCCTACGCCGCCCTCGGCATAGGCATGCATGTCCGACCCGCAAATCCCGACTGCGGCGACGTACCTGCAACTCGCCAGGGCCGGGTTCCGGGAGCTGGTCTTCAACGATTGTGAACTGGCGCAGACCTGTGAGTTGTGCGGTGAGCATTTCTTAAATCAAAGCTTGCTCTTCATCGTGACGAAGCGCTTCACTTCATCGGCGAGCGCCGGAATCGTCATGACGTAGTTGCCGCCATAAATTGTATCTACACCTGAGAAGTCGAACGTGACCGCGCCCGCTTCGGAAGCGATGATCTTAAGCGGCGCAAGGTCCCAGGGTTTGGCCTGTGTTTCGAGCCACACGTCGGCGCGGCCGGAGGCCAGCAGCATGGCGTCCAGACAGCCACCCATGCTGCGGACCGTCCAGAAGGTCTCCAGGAATTCGAGCAGGTTGGGCGCGAAGTCATAGCGACGCATGAAGGAGAAGCCGTTCACGCAGATGAGGGCCTGGCCGCGGTCCTTGATGTTGGAGACGGTGATGCGCTGGTCGTTCCAAAACGCGCCTCCTCCTTTGCCGGCGGAGAACATCTCGTCCGTCGACGGGAAATAGGCGAAACCCGCGACAACCTCGCCCGCTTCCTCCAGACCGATCAGGACCGACCAGGCGCGCGTGCCGCGAATGAAATCGCGCGTGCCGTCAATGGGGTCGACGATCCACCTGCGCTTGTTCGCGGACTCTTTCAGCGCACCTTCCTCGCCGAGAACGCCGTCGCCAGGGAAGGAGTCATTGATCGCGGCGACGATCAGTTTCTCGCACTCCCGATCGGCGATGGTGACGGGGGATTCGTCCGACTTCACCTCGTGCCCTATGCCGCCTTCGCGATAGCGCAGGGCCATTTCGCCGGCGCGGCGCGCGATGTCACGGCCGAACGCCAGCTCTTTCTCGTATTTGTTCATCAAGTTCAGGTTAAGATATTTTGAGTGCGGAATTTTCGCGAATTCGAGGCCGGACCGGACCCTTTTGGACGCCCGTGGCATGTTCGTTTCAAATGGCTGCAAACGGCGATCTCGCTGCGGCATAGCGATTCGGTGGACGTAAAGTTCCTGATGACCGACGGAACCGTGGAAACGGAAAAGACGATTTCCATGCAGCACCGCGACCTGCTGGAGCTTTCGCGGTCGAACGGCACGCCGATGACGGATGCGTGGTGCTCCCGCCTGGCGATGCTGCACCTGAAGTATCTCGTGGAATCGGGCGAAGATATGGAAAAGAACCTGGTCTATGTCTCGCCGAAGGAACTGGCTGGGTATGACGCGCGGATACGGCATTGGGAAGCGGAGCAGGTTCGGGCGAAGCGCGGCGCGGCGTAGAAAGGCTTCACCCATAGGTGGATTAGTACATTGGAGCGCGGGCGCCGAAAAACAAATGAAGCTTAAGCTTGAACAATGTCCGAGCAAATCATCGCGGCCAGGCAGAACCGGTTAGATGCACTTAGGGACCGCGGGGAGCGATGGTGCGAAAAGCTGGATCGACGCCCGAACCTGATTGTTGCATTCCTCGCGGCCGCTTATCTGGTGATGTTGTTTTCGCCTATTCAACGGCGATTGTGGTATGACGAACTATTCACTTACCATATATCACTGGCTCCCGGTCTGGATCGTTTTATCGACGAAGTCCGCAAGCTTGACCTGAACCCTCCTCTGATCTATGTGGTAACTCGCGCGTGGCGCAGGCTTGCAGGGGACAACGAGGCGGTCTTGCGGATTCCCATGGCAATTGCATACTTCGGCGCGTCGCTCGGTTTCTTTGCCTTCATTCGGCGTCGTGTTGGCGCCCTGTGGGCGTGCGTCTCTGTCCTGCTGGTCTGGTCCAGCCCGTACTTTGTGTTTGCAACAGAATTGCGGCCTTATGCGTTACTGCTCGGGTTCTTTTCCCTTACCCTCCTATGTTGGGACTTAGCCGCGAGAGAACAACTGCGGCCGATCGCGTGGGCGGGCATTGTCGTCGGCGGACTGGGGATGATGTTCAGCCATGTCTTCGCAATCTTTTGGCTTGGCGCGATTTACCTCGCGGAACTCGTCCGTACTTACCGTAATCACCGGATCGACTGGCCTATGTGGTCTGCGCTGCTGCTGCCGCTCATCAGCATCGTCACTTACTTTCGAATGACCCAGACGTTCGAGGCCAGCTTGTTTCCACCTATCTTCCAGGGAGGAGTCCGGAGGCTGGCCATATTCTTCGCGAGGCTTGCTCTTGCCATATAGGTGCCGTTCGCATTGGCGAGCTTAGCTGCCTTCCTTGCCGCGCCATCGCGCAATCTGTTTTTGCGAAATCGAATCCGATTTATCCGGCCTGAAGACGTTGCTCTCGCGGCCGGTTTGCTCATGATCCCTTTTCTGGTGAATGTCATGCTCATGCGGAGCCGCAGGGGTACATCTTGTAGGCGTGGCTTTCACGGCGGATCGTGTTGTTTTTAAGAGAAAAGAGAAGACAGAACTGGGACAGATGACGCAGTCGCGGACTCTGCCGGCTGTAGACGTGATGAGAGCGCGTATGGTGCTGCTGTTGGCGAAAGGGATGTCTTATAGAGGGATCCACAAACTGCTGGATACGACGGTGCCAACGATTTCGCGCTGGAAGGCTCGATTCGTCCGTCAGCGCATTGCCGGACTGATGGATGAGCGCCATCCAGGGCCAAAAGCCCTTCGTGAGAACGCCTCGTCTGCAGGGACGTGTATTAGCAGCCATCGAGGAAGATCCGAAGGATGGATCCACACACTGATCGTGCCGGAAAATCGCTGCTCACCTCAGAGTCAGCAAGGACACGATTCAGCGAATCCTGTCGCAAGCCGATGTCTCGCTTGCAAACGGATTGTTTGTACTATTACGTCCACGTGCTCAGCCGCTAGTTACAGCCCAAGTTCGGACGCGGTGGCCTGATTGCTGAAACTCGGCCGTAACCCGTACAAGGATCGGGTACCCTGTAATAGTGATCACGTCAGAGATAAGCGAAACGTCCCGCTCGGAGAAAACGCTTGGACCTGCGGCCCTCGTGGGAGCGCTGGTAACAGCTACGTGCACCATTGCATTCTTTTTGCTGTTCTGGAACCACTTCGCCGGATTGCGTTCAGGGAGCGGGGAGTATGGCGGCGGCGTATCGTTTTTGCAGGGTTTACGCCCATATCGGGACTACTTCACTGCGGCCACTCCGCTGAACATCCTCAAATCCGCCCTGGTTCTCTCGGTTTTCGGCCATGACGCCATAGTCGCACGAGCCTTTGCTGTTTTTGAAAGGTTAGTGATGGCGGAGCTTGTCTTCTTTTGGCTACTTCGGATGTTCCGGGTTGAGCACGCCGCCCTTGCCGCCATCGTGACGATAGTCGTATCGGCCGGAGACCAAGCTGACCCCCTAGCCTCCTACAATCACGATGCAATTCTCCTGGCTATGATCAGTGGGTTTCTCGCGCACTTTGTTCTTGAGCCTGTGCGCGGGTCAAAATGGGCTATACCGCTGTTCGCAACCTTGTCCGGCCTGGCTGCCGGTCTGAGTTTCTCGACCAAACAGACAATTGGGCTAGGCGTCACCGCGGCGGTTCCGGTCGTCGTATGTGGATGCCTCGCCACGCTTCGCGGCCCTCGAAAAGCAGCTCTGTTTCTCGCCTTCTTTGCGGTCGGCTGGTGTGTGTCGGCGGGAATTCTTCTGGTGTGGCTTGCCAGCCTAGGCATCCTGGAACCGTTTCTCAATATGGTGTTCGTGAAGGGACCTTCCGCAAAGGCTGCTCACAGTTCCGATTTCTTCTGGCGGTTCTTGCAGGTTCTGCGGCTTTACGCATGGGCCGCTTTGGCAGGCTTCATAGCGCTACTCTTAAGTTGGTCCGCGCTCCGAAAATCGGGGCAAGTCGACGGCGAGCGTAAGGGTTCCTACCCCCGTGCCCTCTGGCTTCTGCTGTGGGTCGGTCTTTCGCTTGCGTGCGGTGCAGTGCTGTCTTACTCTGGCCACGGCTGGACTACCCGCAGCATATTGAAGCCGGTGATCTACTTCAGTTTTTTCGGTGTATCGGCCTTGCCACTGTATTACGCATTCGCATGGCTAACCAATCGTTTATCTTACCGGCAGGCGCAGTTTTGCCTGTTCGCTTCGGTCAGTTTTGCTTGCGCTTTCATGGTCTCGCTTTCCTTTCCGGCTTTCGAGGCTATGTTGGTCCCGGGGACGGGATTATTGGTTGCTGCAATGATGGACGCTTCGGTACCTTGGAAAAAGACAATGGTAGCTGTTGGTTGTTGCCTTCTGATCTTTGCGGAAACTGTAGGCAAACTGAACCTTCCGTTTTTCTTCTCCGACATGGGCGAGCCCGCTGTCCGTTTGGCGCACTCCCGCTCTGTGCTGCCGGAGTTGCGTGGATTCGTGTTGCCCGAGTCGACGGTGCGTATAACCGATGGCGTTGTCGAAATTGTCAGGAAGGCTGCAGGGCCGAAGGACAAAATCTTTACTTACCCGGAACTCGCTCTCCTCTATATCCTTTCGGGCCACGGCTGTCCGACCTCCACGTGTTCCCACAACATTGACGTAGTAAACGACACTTACGCAAAGAGTGAGGCGGAATTGTTGGTGAAGAGCAGGCCGGCAGTATTGATTTACTACCGGCAACCGGAGGAGAACCTGCAAGCGGAAGAGCGAATCTGGCGAAGCGGACGCCGGAGTGGCAATCGATATATCATCGACGCGGTTGAAGCGCTTGCTAAGGAGTACAACCTGGTGGCTACTTATCCAGCTCCTCCATATGACCTAAAGGTGAAGGTGTTTGTGCGCCCGGACCTTAAGAGTGATCGCAACCTGGCCGGTCTTGACCGAGGTGAATTGGCAGCGGTCAAGCGGGATACCTCACTGATCCCTGCCATTCGGCCAGGTAATTAGTCCATAACTAGTGTCCTGAGCGAGAAGTTCGTTTACAAAGTCGTTGGACCTTGCCGAGAATCAGATCTGCATCGGCGGTCCACACAAAGGGGCGCGGATTTTGATTCCGCCGGTCGAGCATCGCCTTTTCCAGCACTCCCACCGCCGTGTGACTGCCGCGGCGGACACAGCGCTCGATAACCTCGGCAAATAATCGCTCCACCAAGTTGAGCCAGCTTGCGCCGGTTGGGGTGAAGTGA
>JAOAPQ010000048.1 GCA_025462965.1 Bryobacterales bacterium | reverse complement strand
GCCCACTCCGGGGGACCTTGATGCATTCATTGAAGACCACAGCCCTGAGAAGCGCCAAGAGTTGGCGGAGCGGCTGCTGGCCGACAAGACAAAATACTCGGAGCACTGGATCTCGTTCTGGAATGATCTGCTCCGCAACGACGAGGGAGTCACCTACTATTCCGAAACCGCTTCGCGCAAGAGCATCACAAGTTGGCTGCTGGCGTCGCTGGAGTCAAATCTGCCGTACGACCAGTTTGTGGCGAAGCTGCTGAATCCTGTCGCTCCGGCCGATCCCGATGGCTTTCTGATCGGAGTGAACTGGCGCGGGACTGTGAGCGCAAGCCAGACGCCGGCAATGCAGGCGGCGCAAAATACCTCGCAGGTCTTCCTCGGCGTGAACCTGAAGTGCAATTCATGCCATGACAGCTTCATCAGCAAATGGAAGCTGAAGGATGCTTATTCGCTGGCCGCTTACTTTTCCGCGGAAGAGAAGTTGCAAATGTACCGTTGCGACATTGCGCAACAGCAGTATGCAACCGCCGCGTTCCTGTATCCGGAGCTGAACGGCCCGCTTTCTTCAACAAAGCCTCTTGATCGCAGGGCGGCGGCGGCCGCGATCTTCACCGACCCCCGTAATGGGCGCATGCCGCGGACGCTGGTGAATCGCGTCTGGGAGCGCCTTCTGGGGCGCGGCATCGTTGATAACGTTGACGACATGGATGGCGAGCCCTGGAGCCCGGAAGTTCTGGATTGGCTTGCCGGCGATTTCGTGAAAAGCGGATACGATCTCAAACATCTGATCGCAACCATCGTCAGCTCCCGGACATACCAGCTTCCAGCCGTGGCTCGCAAAGGTGAGCAGCCCAAACGATATGCCTTCAATGGGCCCGAAGTGCGGCGGCTCACGGCCGAACAATTTGCCGACGCGGTGGGCTCGATCACCGGCGATTGGCACGTCGCACAGCCGGGCCCGTCCGGCCCGGCCGGCGTTGCACGCGGCGGGCCCGCCGTCATCTCGGGCGCGCCGTCCGATGGCGCGGGATTGCTTCCCCGAAACACAGTTCGCGCGACGGAGCAGCAGTCGGTTCCGGCGCCCTCCGGTAACGGGCGCGTCGCTCAGAGCGGAGGTGACGGCACCATTCCGCAGGGGAACTATTCGCGCGAGTGGCGTGTGGCGGCAAGCAGTCTTACGCGGGCGCTGGGACGCCCAATTCGCGATCAGGTCTATTCCGGTCGCGATGCCCAGGCGACCACCATCCAGGCAGTCGAGCTGGTGAACGGCGAAACCCTCACTCACTGGCTTTCCCGCGGGGCGCGCCGCATGCTCGGCGAACTTCCGCCGGAGCCGAAAAGTCTTTACGCCCAGTCAATAAATGGCGGACCGCGCGGCGGCATTCGCGCTCCGTTCGATATCGATGTCTCGAATTCGCGGAAGCTTTATCTCATCGTGCAGGATGCGCTCTCAACGGCCCCGGACAAAGCCACGCCGGTTTGGGCACAGGCCGAACTGATCGGCCCGAATGAAAGCATCCCGCTCTCCGCGTTGAAGCCTTTCAATGTTTCGGGCCTGCGTGAAGCAACCGGACCTGTGACGCTCGCCGGAACCGCGACAACCGTCGACGGGGTGCGCGTGAAATTGTCCTCGATACTGGTTTACGACATCTCCGGCAAGGGTTTCACGCGCTTTCGTGCAACGCCCGGTCTGGAGAACGTTGCTTTAGTCCAGGGTGAAACGGTGCTCAGCAGATTCTTTGTATTCGATCAGGAGCCGAGCATGGATCGTCTGGTGCCGCCGAATCCGGAAACGCCGCTCCCGGCAGGCCCTGTCTTGAAGACGGTCCCCGAGGCTGTGGATAGCGTGTTCAGATACGCCCTTGGCCGCGCGCCGTCGTCCACGGAAAGACAAATCGCGGAGACCACCCTGACCGCCTCCCTTGAGCGCGGTAAACCCTCCGCTGACGGCCTCGCTGATTTGCTATGGGCGATCCTGATGAGGCCCGAGTTTCAACTGATCTATTAGGAAGCCGAAATGAACGCAGAAGAGAAACGAATTTACTCCCGCGTGAGCCGCCGGGCCTTCATGGGCACAACCGCAGCGGCCACTCTCGCCGCGCTCACCGGCCGCGAGCCGGGCATCCTGCGTGCCGCTGAACCCGCTCGGGCGGCCTCAGCCGATGCGGTGATCGTCCTCTGGATGGCGGGCGGAATGGCGCAAACGGAAACTTGGGACCCGAAGCGCTACACGCCATTTGAGCCGGGCGTCAGGACCGAGCGCGTGCTGAGCACGTTCCCGAGCATCGATACGACCGTTGACAACATCAAGATTTCAGCCGGGCTGGAAAGAATCGCGCGCGTGATGGACCGGGCGTGTCTGATCCGTACCTTCGAGGCCGCCGATCTCGGCTTCATCCTGCACTCGCGGCATCAGTTTCATTGGCATACCGGCTACGTTCCGCCGCAATCGATGGCGGTGCCGCACTTGGGCGCGGTCATCGCGAAGGTATTGGGCGCGAAGAATCCGACCGTACCGCCCTTTATCGCCATCGGCCAAAATTTGGAGATCGGCGCCGAGAGCGCTTCACTGAAGTCGTTCCACACAGCCGGCTTCCTTGGCACCGAGTACGGTCCGTTTCTGATCACCGACCCGGCGGATGCCGCCGCTGCGGTTCGTCCGCCCGCGGATCTTGGAGACGCGCGCTTCCGGAGCCGCCGCAAAGTATACGAACAGTTGCTCGCCCAGGAACTGGTTTTTCAATACGCCGGCGATTTCCAGCGCGAGTCTCTGATTCGTTCGATGGACTCGGCCGACCGGTTGCTGACATCTCCCTCCGCCAAGGCCTTTGACCTGACGCTCGAACCCGGAAAGAGCTACGACATCTATAATAATTCGCGCTTCGGCCAGGGATGTCTGCTCGCTCGGCGGCTCGTCGAGGCCGGCGCGCGCTACGTCGAGGTGACCACGGAGTACGTTCCATTCCGTTACTGGGACACGCATGAGAGCGGTCATGAGCGCGCCGAAGCAATGAAGAAGGAGATCGACGCTCCCGTTGCTCAACTCATCCTCGATCTGGAAGAGCGCGGGCTTCTGAATCGCACACTGGTCGTGCTCGCGAGCGAATTCGGACGTGACGCGATCACCGAAGGCAAAGTCGGCAAGGAGGTCCGCGACCAGTCCAATACGCCGGATGTGATGCGCGAGCCGAAGCATTACGGCATGCACCGGCATTTTACAGGCGCGGGTTCCGTCGTATTGTTTGGCGGCGGAATCCGAAAAGGTATGGTCTATGGAAAGACCGCCGAAGATCGGCCCTGCACGACAATTGAGAATCCCGTACCGGTGCAGGACCTTCATGCCACGCTTTACCACGCGCTGGGCATTCCGCCGGACTATGCCTTCGTGGTGGAGAAACGCCCCGTGTACGTCACCAACGACGGAAAAGGCAAACCCGTCAAAGACCTGTTCGCCTGAACGCACCGACACCAACGAGGATCATTCTCATGCAGACGACGCGACGCAAATTTGTTGGCACCGGGCTTGTGGCGCCGCTCATCCTGGGCGCCCAGGACAAGGCCGGCGCGAAGACGCCTGTACTGGGCGAGGGCGAATGGAAATACGAGGCGAATCACGATTGGGGCGATCTGCCCCCGAGCATCAAATACGGAAACACCCACGGCGTAGTCGAAGATTCGCAAGGCAATATCTATATCCACCACACCGTGTATTCGGATAGCGAAAGCCCGGACACGATGGTGGTATTCGACGCCAAGGGCAAATTCGTGCGGTCCTGGGGGAAGCAGTTTCGCGGGGTGGCGCACGGCCTCCACATTCGCCGGGAAGGGAATAACGAGTTTCTCTATCTTACGGTGAACGCTTCCAATCTCCGGCTGAATCCGAAGCCCGAGATGCAGGCCGTTGTCGTGAAAGCCACTCTGAGAGGGGAAATCGTATGGACGATCGTCGGGCCGCCGGAAATTGCGGAATACCGCGCAGGCCCCGATGGGGTTCCGAAACGTTATAACCCAACCAATATCGCGATCGCGCCGAATGGCGATATCTATGTTGGCGATGGCTACGGTTCGTATTATGTGAACCAATACAACAAGAAGAGCGAGTACATCCGGACGTTCGGAGGCAAGGGTTCGGGCGAGGGTCAGCTTGCCGAGCCGCATGGGATCTGGGTCGATCAGCGACAGACCGAGCCGGTGCTCGTGGTTGCAGATCGCCGTAACAACCGGTTGCAGCGGTTCACGATGGAAGGTAAGCACATCGATTTTGTGCCAGGGTTCCGGCTCCCCTGCCATTTCGACGAGCAAAAAGGGAATGTCGTCGTCCCGGACCTTCAGGGTAGGGTTACGCTCATTGATAAGGACAACCGGATCATTGAACATCTGGGAGACTCGAACCCGCCGGGCTGGCTCAGTCCGTTGCGGAACGAAAAGACGAGAGAGAAATTCGTGCCGGGCTAGTTCATCCAGCCTCACGGGGCTTGCTTCGACCACGCGGGGAACATCTTCGTCGTTGAGTGGGTCGAAATCGGGCGTGTAACAAAGCTCCGCAAGTTAGCCTGATGGCGATGCTGGACTCAATTAGACAGGCCGCGTTGGGCTCCCGTTCGTTACAACTCTCGATGGACGGCTCTGTTGCAAACTTGCGAGAGAGCTCTGCTACGCTGACGGGGCCTGCGCAAGGATGGTTCGAAGCCATGTGAGGTCGACGGCAAGCGTGCCAGTATACCGATTGGCCGCGACATCATTACTGTTTGCGGATGAACCGCGCAAGTACTTACGACGCGATGTTTAGCTTCCGGATGGACGGCCGCCGACCTGGTCACGGCTCATCGATGCGGGAGTAGACTGATTGAGTTACTGTGCTGCACGCCGTATGACGACGCGACGTCAAAGTGGAGGAGGGCTGTATGACACCCATGTTGTTTCGCGTGACGCTGTTTCCGGCGCTTTGCTATTCAGGCCTGACGCTCCTCCTGGCAGGCTCGGCATTCCCTCAGTGCGAGCCATCCAAAGCCATCAAAGAATCTCTCGATGCGGACGCCGCTGCAAATCGTCCGCAACAGAGCGATGCCGAAAAGAGGGCCGCGCGGAGACAGATCCTGGACAAGGCGCTGGCTACCGATCCTACGGATTACTTCCTCCTGCAAAGAAAGCGCGATCTGCTTGACGAGAATTCATCCACCAGTCGCCAAGCATCGCTTACCTACTTTTCTTCCTTGTATGACCGGTACCCGAATTCACCGGCGGTCATCGCGGTCTACGCCCAATTGCTTCGGGAGAAAGATGCGCCCAAGGCCCTGGGTTTGCTCGACGCATCCCAGAAAGCGCACCCCGATTTCCCCTGGACTGAATTCCAGAAAATCTTCATCTTCGACTCCGGCACGCTGCGCAACAAAGAACGGCTCAGCGCGGAGATTGACGCTTTCCTCCGAATTTGCCCCGCTCCGGCGAGTCCCACTGTCTATTTGGTGCTGTCGCGGAACGGTACCGCAGAGCAAAGCGCCCGTCACGCCGCGGCCTTGAGAAAGCGTTTAGAGGCTGAATCCGGCACTCCCAACCAGGCTCTTTGGAGGGCGCTTTGGGATCTTGAATTCAAAGCCGTACCACCTGGTGAACATGCAGCCGTCCGCGATCGTATCGCAAAGGACTTGGCCAAGCTCGATTCAGAGCCGCACCCGGGACGCCTCTCCTGGTTGAGTTTCATGGTGGCCGGGTATGCGAATGTAGGCAATCCGGCCGCGATCGACAAACTGAATGACGACATCCTAAAGGAATTTCCCGACTCGCAGGAGGCGGAAAGAGTTGTCACCGAACGATGGAGAAAGGAGCACGCTTTTCCGAACGGCGGAGACAAAACCGCGCTGCAAACGTGGTACCGCGCCAATGCCGCCGCCGCGGCGGAGTGGTACAGACGTTGGCATGGCATGATCTCGTTGATGCAGGAATTTACCGCGGTGGCGGCGCTCGACGACACCAAACCGGAGGATCTGCTGAAATTGGCCCAAGAATACATCCGGGCTTATCATGACCGGCCAAACAGTTTTTATGGCGCAATGCCGATGGAATTCGATGTGAGCGAAGCGTTGATCCGTAAAGCTGTTCTTCCGGCTACAATCCCGGATTGGTTGGACGAAGGTTTTCGCCGGGAAACCAATCGCCCGAGTAGGCTGCTGGGAAGGCCCCGCGATGAGATGACTGACGAGCAGAAGCAGAATGCCGACAGGCAGATCGATAGCATGCGCATTGGGCGCGCACGCATCCTGCTGGATTATTATGGCGCCGCCGGCCAGAATTCGAAGTCACGCAGCGTTGATGACCAACTGGCAGGCATGAATCCGTTCGACGACCGTTTGAAGCCTGAGCTTTTCGAGGTCCGGGCGAAAGCCGCGGAAATGGATAATCGCAAGCTCGACGCCCTGATCCTCTATCAATCCGCACGCGCTCTAGGCGGAAAACCGGGGTTACGGGGAACCACGGATAGCTCCCGTCTCGACGAAGAAATTGCCCGGCTCTTTAAAGATCTCGGAGGCACTACGCCTACGCTGGCGCTATTCACGGGCAAGACCAAGCTGGAGCCGGCCTCCGTGATGCGATGGGAGACCCCTAAAAATCCGTTGCCTCCCTTCACGCTGACCGATCTCGGCGGCAAGATCTGGAAGCTTGCCGACCTGAATGGCAAGGCGACCCTCATCAACGTCTGGGCCACTTGGTGCGGCCCTTGCGTCGCGGAACTTCCCGAGTTTCAGAAGCTCTATGACCAGCTGAAGAACCGCCAGGATATCGCGTTGTTGACTTTGAATGTGGACGACAAACCCGGCTTGGTAGCGCCTTTTATGGCCGAAAAACGATACACATTCCCGGTGCTCTTCGGCGCGGAACTACTCGCATCGGTGTCAGGCGACAGCGGTATCTCCATACCGCAGAATTGGTTTTTAGGACCAACGACGAAACTCGTGTGGACGCAGTTTGGCTACGGTGCTGAACCTCAGTGGCCAAAGGTCATCCTCGAAAGGCTGGAGCAACTGATTAAGGCGAAGTGAAGCTCGATCCGCCATCATAACTGTGGATACGACGTCGGATGCGCTTCGCAGAAGCCTTAGGAATCAGGTAAGGTCGGCGGCTTGGCGTGTGGCAACAGTTGCCTTGCCCAATTCCAGGGGCTGCGATGTAATATCCCAA
>JAOAPQ010000034.1 GCA_025462965.1 Bryobacterales bacterium | reverse complement strand
TCGTGAGCGCTCTTGAGATCTCTCCACCAGGAATAGAGAGGCGGATGCGCGGAAGTCCGCTCGTAAACACCGAGATAAAGCGGACGGATCCTATGGAGTTGGGCCGCCGAGCGCCACATTCGCTGCGCGGCCGCTGCCGGGTGCGTGACGTAGTAACGGACAAGCGACCCGTAACCGGCCTGGGCATAGAACGCGCCGACCCATCGATCGGCCGTGGGCTGATCGGGAAACTGATAGGCGTTGCGGTCGATGTAGGGCGCGTATTCGGGACCGGCATGCAGAGAACGGAGCGCCCCCGGATCGTCCGGCAAGAGGCTGGTGAATACGCTGTTCCATAGGTTCGTTGCCTTGTAGTCGGGAGGCGTGGCGGCGGTCACCCAAACTCGGCTCCGATCAGGATGGCCGCCGAACCTATAGAAATATGCGCGGACGGAAACCGTGGATGGCGTAGGCGGAAAGTGGAATCGCCAGCCATGCGTGCTGGGTCTTTGATGTCACCAGGCCCAGCGCGGCCAGCGTGAAAACCATCGCGTTCTTGCGAATAGCGACGGCCACCGTAGCCAGCAGCGCGATGAGCGAAGCGGCCTGGAGAAAGAAGAAATTGCAATAGGCGATGTAACCGATACCGAGGAAGAGGAGCGCGGCAAGCGCATAGGCCGGGATTTTTCAACAGCCATGCAAATATCGCAAGAAAACAGGATTCCACACAGACGGGGCCAGGATCGAGCGCACGGACGGCGCGCGCCACAAGCACGGCCGCGGTGGGAACGTGGCTGCCCCAGTAACACGCCGGCCTGTATACATACTCCGGGATGGGGTAAGTGAAGCGGTCGCGGTCCCAGCCGGTCTCCGGACAAAGCGCGAGGCGTCCGGCGACGCGTGGGAAGTCGCCGTTATCGGCAAGGGCTATGGTGAAGATCTGGTAACCGAGAATTGCGGCGGCGATTACAAACAGCAGCGCCTTAAGCAAGTTTCGGGCGCGAGAACCAGAAGAGGAAAAGTGCGAGGGCGACCAGCGCGCCATCGCGAAGGAGCGTCAAGTTGCTAACCTGCTCGCCGGGACCAAAACAACCGCAATCGATGCCGAGGCCCTTGGCAAAAGCGCGGAACATGCTGACCCAGAACGCGAGGAGGATGAGGCCGCTCACCAGCGCGACCCAGCGCAGCTTATAACCAGCGATCATCACCAGGCCGAGCACCAGTTCGAACCAGGGCAGAGTACGGGCGAGCAACTGCACAGCCCAGGGCGGAAGCATCTGGTAGGAATCGATGGAGGCGGCGAAGATGTACCACGGCGCGTGCAGTTTTACATACGCCGCGTAAAGAAAAACAGCTCCGAGAATGATCCGGCCGGCTAGAAGCGCGATCTTCACTTCTTTGCGATATCGTCGATGGCCGGCTTCAGAATCGAATAAGAAATAAAACCGCCGAACGGATACGTCTGCAGCTTGTGCGTCACGATCAGGGTGGGCGTCTGCCTCAGCCCGGCCTGCTGGCCGAGCGCGACGTCTTTCGCAATGCCGTCGTCGAACTTGGGATCTTTCATGAGCGCTTCCACGGTCTTCATCTCCGCGGGGTTCAGGACGCCGGCCACTACGGAACGGACGTCGCCGTTTGCCTCCCACGCGAGCTGGGTACGGAACAATGCGTCTGACACTTCGCGGTATTTGTGAACGCGTGAGGCGGCGTTAGCCCAGCGGGCGGCCTCGCGGGCATGGCTGTGTTGAGGCAGCGGGAAATCGTGATACACCAGCAGGACGCGACCTTTGTTCACTTCGTCATTGATCAGATCCGGCAGCGTTTGGTCGTGAAGCGCTTTGCACGCGGGACACTGGAAATCGCTGAACACGTCGATCTTGACGGGCGCGTTCGGATTACCGAGCGATTTGTCGGACGTTGGCTCGGCGAGGACCAGCGCGGCGAGGGCGAAAAGAGCGGTAATCGGCTTCACGGTATCAGTTTAACAAGGTAGCGGCGGGTCTCGGCCTACCCTCGATAAGCAAAATAGTCCGCGATCTGCTGCCCAACGCGTCCGATCGCGTCCTCCAGAATCGCGCCTTCCCCGAAGTGGTTCGCCGTAAACACGCTGACCACGATGTTCCGCTGCGCACTTTCGAAGATACCGACATCGTTTCCGATGTATGGCAGAAAATCGCCCGTTTTATGCGGAATCCGAAAGGTCGACACGTACTTCGGCAGCCGCGAGGAGTAGACCTGGCCTCGCATGATCTGCAGCATCTGGTCGCTCGCGCTCTTGCTCACCGCTTGGCCGGTCTTGATCTTCTCCAGCAGCACGGCCATGTCGCGAGGCGACGACAGGCCGTAAGGATGCTTCGCTTCGCGATGGAAATCGGCGGCCGATTTCGCGGCGCGCAGGGCGGCGAACCATTCGGAACTCGGCGCGGTGGCACGCGTTTGCGTGAGCCCGTACTCGGACATCAGCTTGTTGACCGGCTCCACGCCTCCCACTTTGGCGAACATCAGATCCGTCGCCGTGTTGTCGCTGACGATGATCATCAGGGTGATCAGGTCCTTGATGGATAGATCGGCGCCCGCATCGAGCGAGCGGATCACACCGGTGCCCGGCCGTTTGTCTTCATCGCGGAGTTTCACCCGATCGGCGAGAGTGAATTTGCCGGCCTCGATCTGCCGGAAGGCTTCCACCATGAGCGGGATTTTGATCGTGCTCATGGTGTCCATCTGGTCCGTCGCGTTGAGCGCGAGTTCTTCCTTCGTCTCCAGGCATTTCAGGTAAATGCCCCATTTCGCGTTCACAGAGCGGGTGATGCGCTCGATGGAGATCC
>JAOAPQ010000918.1 GCA_025462965.1 Bryobacterales bacterium | reverse complement strand
GCTCTCTGAGCGTCATCGACGAATCGGGCATCCGACAGGAGTTCCGGGTGGCCGATTCCGCTTGCAAGCGCCGGCCAATCTTTGCTCTGGACCACAATTAGGAACCACTGACCGTCAGAGGTCTGATACACATTTAGAATTGCGTTTGGCGGATTCTTCCGATCGTGCAACGGATAGAATTTGGCGCCGCAGAGCGCGGCCTGAACCGACATACCGCACGACCAGATGCCCGCCCCAATAAGCGACGTCGTGACGTATGCGCCCTTCCCAGTGCGCTCTCGCCGGTACAGACCCGTAACGATGGCGGAATATAGGCCAATCGCTGTGGCATGATCTCCGCTAGCCGGTACAGGAAGCGTGGGCGGAGCGCCGGCATCGCGCGTCAGGGCCAGCAGCCCGCTTCGAGCCCAGAACGCAGTGATGTCGAATCCTGGAAGGTCGGCGTCCGGACCGTCATCGCCGTAGCCGGTGAGGTCAGCGTAAATCAGGCGGGGATTCAAGGGCGCGAGATCCTCGTACGTCAGCTTGAGCCGCTTGCGTACCGGATGTGGAAAGTTGACGACCAGCACGTCGGCCCACTTGACCAGCCGTTCGAGAATCTCCTTCGAACGCGGCGACTTCAGGTCGACGGCCATTCCGCGCTTGTTACGGTTCGATAGATGCCACCCATAATTCTCGTTGGCGCTCGGGTTGGGTGGGATCTTGTACGTCATCCGGTGCGGGTCGCCGATTCCGGGCGCTTCAACCTTGATGACGTCCGCACCGAAATCCGACAGGACCGTCGCAGCACCCGGACCCGCCAAGAAACTGGCGAGATCGACAACTTTCAGGCCAGAAAAAATATTGTCCGTCGTCATAGTTCTCCTTCAAACCCTTTGTTAACGCCCCTGGAACTGTGGAACTCGTTTTTCGAGAAACGCGGACGTGCCTTCCTTCTTGTCTTCTGTCGACGTGCAAATCGCGACGAGCGACGATTCAAGGAGAAGGCCTTCGGTCAGGCTGGTCTCCAATCCTTTGTTGACAGCCTCGAGCGCGAACTTGACTGACTGGGGGGCGTTGGCGCCGATCTGGTTTAGGATTGCTTCAGCGCGGCTGATGAGGTCCGCGCTCGGGACCACCTCGTTCACCAGGCCGATGCGATAAGCCTCCTGTGCACTGATCATGCTTCCAGTCAGGATGAGCTGTAAAGCCACACCCTTGCCGACCAGCCGCGGAAGACGCTGCGTTCCACCATAACCCGGCATGATCCCCAGCTTTACTTCGGGCAGACCGAACGTTGCGTTTTCCGCCGCCAACCTGATGGTGCAAGCCAGGGCCGATTCGCAGCCACCGCCAAGAGCGAATCCATTAACGGCTGCGATCACCGGCTTGCCAAGATTCTCGATAAGATCCATGACTCCCTGTCCAAACCGGGCCTTTTCCTCGGCTTGAACGGGCGTGTCGGTAGCCACTTCGTTGATGTCCGCACCGGCGATAAACGATTTATCGCCCGCTCCAGTGAAGATGATGCCGCGCACTGAGGTATCATCGCGTGCGTCCTCGAAGGCCGCCTTCAGGTCGGCGACTGCCCTTCTATTTAGGGCGTTGAGCACCTTGGGGCGGTTGAGCGTTACATACGCGATTGCGCCCTTCTTCTCGTAAAGGACGGTTTCGAGTGATAGTCCTGCTGTTGCCGATTGACTCATTGAAATCTCCTGCTTGTCACCCAGATACGTTGACCTACGGCGAATATGTTTCGGGTTTGTCGCCGACGCTTGGCTTTCTATCAAGGTTTTTAAACGAAAGCGCTGAAGCCAGTAATTGCTTTACCAACAATGAGGGTGTTCATCTCCCGTGTCCCCTCATACGAGTACAAGGCCTCGGAATCGGCGAAGAACCGAGCCACCTGGTAGTCCAGGAGAATGCCGTTCCCGCCGAGGACTTCGCGCGCCCATGCCACCGTCTCACGCAGTCTCACCGTGCAGAATGCTTTGGCCAACGAAGCATGATAGTCCTTTAGCTTGCCCTCGTCCTGCATTTGGGAAAGGCGTAACACCATGCATTGCGAGGCGGTGATGTTGCCGAGCATCTTCGCAAGCAGATCCTGCACCAACTGAAATTTCGCGATGGGCTTCCCGAACTGTTCACGTGTTTGCGCGTAGGCGAGGGCGTGCTCATAAGCGCCCATCCCGCAGCCAGTCGACATCCATGCGACGCCGGCACGCGTCATCCGCAGCACCTTTG
Organism: Bryobacterales bacterium; assembly: GCA_025462965.1. Classification (GTDB taxonomy): domain Bacteria; phylum Acidobacteriota; class Terriglobia; order Bryobacterales; family Bryobacteraceae; genus JALYXI01. Next base: position 1,694 of record JAOAPQ010000918.1, on the reverse strand, counting down.
CGGTGTCACCGAAAGACGTGTCGGCCTGCAAGCGGTTTTCTTCAGAAACGTGGCAGTTGTCGAGCGTGATTAACCCGTTCTGGACAATGCGCAGCGCAATTTTGTTTTGAATCTTTTCGACTTTGAAGCCGGGTGTCGTCTTGTTCTCGATGATGAAGCCCTTGACTTGATTGTCGGCCAGATCGCGCGCCCAGATCACGGTGAGATCGCACCAGGTGGAGTTGCCGATCCACTTCTTCTGGCCATTGAGCACCCAGATATCGCCCTCACGTTTCGCCGTTGTCGTGAGGCCGCCACCGGTTCCCGAGCCCACCAGCGGCTCGGTCAAGCCAAAAGCTCCTATCTTCTCGAGCCGCGCCATCGGCGGTATCCACTTTTTCCGCTGCTCCTCCGAGCCTCCCAGGTAGATCGAACCTATGGCCAGGCCGTTGTGGACGCCGAAGAACGTCGCGAAGGATGCGTCGACTCGTGCCATTTCCATCATTACGAAGCCTGTGAGGAGGGTGCTCCCTCCTCGGCAGCCGTAGCCGCTATACCCAAGGCCGCCGATTTTCAGATCGCGCAGGCCGGGAAGCACCTCGAACGGGAACGAATCCTCCGCCCAGTATTTCGTGATCACGGGCGCCACCGCAGCTTCCATGAACGCGCGTACCTGCTTCAGGGTGTCTCGTTCCGCATCGTTCAGGCACTCGACTACCTGATAGAAATCGCCGTCCGGTTTGGGTAGCGTTCCGGCGGCCTGTGTTAGAGTGGCCATTTTGTCTCCTTACCTTTACTTGCTCGAAACTGTAAGAGCTGACCGCATCGGTTCAATTGGCTTCCACCGCTCGGAGCCATGGTGGTTCACAATGAGCCGGGAACCCCTTTGTCCTGTGATATAGGTCCATACCCATTGAAGGAAGACACTCGCACGCAGACTCGACTGCGCCAGGAACTGCAGATGTACTCCTGCCCACACTAGCCAGGCGGGGAAGCCGCTTATACGGACGTTGCCGCTCTGGAGTACGGCAAAGCCCTTGCCGACTACTGCCATGGTGCCTTTATCGAAATAACGAAAGTGCTTGGGTGCTGATTTACCTGTGATGCGCCGGTGAATCAGGTCTCCGGCGTAGCGTCCCTGTTGAATCGCCACCTGCGCAACACCAGGTAGTGGCTTACCGTCCTGGTCGAGCGAGGCTGTATCGCCAACCACAAAGATTTCCGGATATCCGGGCACTGAAACGTCAGGACGGACACGCACTCGTCCCGCTCGGTCGGTTTCTACGTTCAGCCACTTGCCGGCGGGTGACGGAGACATGCCGGCAGTCCAAATCACTGTTTTGCTTAAAATGCGCTCGCCCGCAACGATCACGCCGTCGGCGTCAATTTGATCGACGCCGTTTCCCAGCCGGACTTCTACACCCAAGCTCTCGAGCCGTTTTTTCGCTGCCCTGGAGAGGTCCTCGGAGAACGATCCGAGAACCCGCGGCAACACGTCCACCAGAACAATTCGTGCTGACTCAGGATTGATGCGGCGAAACTCGGATTTTAGTGTGTTGCGAACAAGCACGGCGATCGCGCCCGCCATTTCCACCCCGGTAGGTCCGGCCCCTACCAATACAAACGTCAGGAGGTCCCGATGACGGCTGGGGTCTTCCTCGGCCTCGGCTTGCTCGAATACCTGGAGAATTTTGTTCCGGATCGCGACCGCGTCA
>JAOAPQ010000917.1 GCA_025462965.1 Bryobacterales bacterium | reverse complement strand
TCCACGAGCTGGGTAATATCCAGATCCACGGCCACGCTGGAGAGCATATAGGCGTCGTCGCGGCTCAGGTGTTTCTTCGTAACAAGAAAATCGATCATGTTGCGCACGGCCATCTCGGTCGCCGTCTTAAGATCTTCGTCGAATCCCATTGTGATGTAGTGCGTCGGTGTCTCCGCGCGCGGCCAGAGCAGTTGCTCGTCTTTGTGAACGACAAACTTGAAGGTGCCCGTGAGTAGGGTCTCCATGGCCGTAATATCTACTTCCCCGTTACCCTGGCCGGCGTGCCCGTCACCGGTCTCGAACAAGGCTCCCGCAGCGTGCACTGGAATATAGAGAGTCGTTCCGGCAACAAGTTCCTTGTTGTCCATGTTTCCTGCGTGCATCCACGGTGGGCCGCTGTGCAGACGTCCCGCGGAAGGCGGCGCGACGCCCATGCTGCCGAAAAAAGGATGGAGCGGTATTTTTATGCCGGGCGCGAAGAGGCCGATATTGCGCTCACGGTCCAGCGGGATGATCTTGAGACGTCCATATGGGAAATCGTTCGGGAGGAAGCCTCGCCCGGGCCCGAAGCTGTTGCAGGCGTAAGGAACGTCCAGATCGGATTTTCTGGATCTGCACCTCGAGCACGTCGCCCGGCGCTGCTTCCTCGATTGCAACCGGTCCGGTCAGGATGTGTCCCCCCGGGCCCTTGTCGGTGACTTTTTCGTGAATCTCCCGTAAGTATTGAGGAATGTCTGCGGGGCGGACACCCGCCGCCTCCAGTCGCGCCGGTGGCGGACACGCCGAAGCGGTTTGAATCCGTACCGTGTCTCCCGAATGAACCTTCAGCGCGGGTTTTGCCTGGGCTGAGTAGTATCCCCAAACGACCGTAGACGGCGTCGCCGGCAGCGTATACTCGGCCGCGCGGAGAACGTATCCTCCAGTCACCAGAAAGACGGCGTGCAGTAAGCCTGTTTGAATTCTCATATTTTCGCTAGAAGTTATACTTTAGACCGAATTGAATCAGTCGCGCCGCCACGGAAGTCGAGCCGATGACGCCGAAACTGGCCGTACCATACGATGTTCCCGGATTGGAATATTGCACATGGTTCAGCGCATTGAAGAATTCCGACCTGAATTCGACGGTACCTCGCTCGCCTGTCTTGAATGTCTTTGCGAGTGAGAAGTCGAAGTTATTCTGGTCCGGACCCCGTACTATGCCGGCGCCGCTATTGCCATAGCCGGTTCCATTCCCGATAACCGGCACCGCACAGAATGCGGCGTTGTTGAAATAGTTGTTCACCCGGCTCCCTGTGCTCCCGCGAGTGGGTATGTCGCCGTAAGTGATGCTCGGGCAAAGCTGAGCGCGAGACGTGCTGGCGAAGCCATAGATTGACCCACCCCGCGAATCGGTGATGGTAAGGGGTGTACCAGTCTGAATCGTGGTCACCCCGGACAGACTCCAGTTGCGCAGGGCCTCCCGGAGAAAGAAGCCGCCGCCCGTGAGACTCGGAATCTTCCACAGGTAAACCAAGACAATCCGATGCGTGCGATCGTAACCGGCTGGCGACCAACGCTGGAACCGGTCATTCGGATCGTTGCTGTTGCCGCTGCCGCCGGCGAAGACCGCCGTCATGCCGGATCCCTGCACGGTCGACATCACTTTGCTCCAGGTGTATGCCGCCTGGAACTGCACGCCATGATTGAATTGCCGTTTGAGCGTCGCCTGAAGGCTGTGGAACATTGAAAATCCATAAGTCTCGATGCTGCTGGTCCCGGTTGGCGCGAAGCCCAGGAATGGCACGCGTTGCGGCGCGTTGGCGACGGTGTTGGTGGTGATTCCATTGATCGGATTTTCGGGGCTCGCGAGGCGGGCCGCGTTCAAAGCGCGCGATTCGGCCAGCCGCGTACTCCGCGTACCGACATAAGCCACTTCGAGCGCCGTATCCGGCAGGATCTGACCCTGGACGTCCAGGCTGAATTGCTGCGTCATGGGCGAGTCATAGTTCGCGGCCACAAGGGTCTCGGAAAGCTGAGAGGTGGGAGTTCGCGGGACCCAGACTCCGGGCGAAAGCGGCACGGTGAATGGAACCTGGAAGGTGGCCGCCGCGTTGGAAGTGCCGGTCAGGGACAAGCGAGAGACAAACGGCTGCCCGCCGAGGGTCTGGAGGATCGAGTTGCCGTTCGTCCGGCTGTAGAAGACGCCGTACCCGCCGCGCACCACGAGCCGATTCGATTTCGGGAGAGGCTGCCACGCGAAGCCGAACCGCGGGCCAAAGTTGTGCAGAGGGACATCGTTCCGCGCAAGCGTGTTGCCACCCAGGCGCGTGACGCCGCTGGGCAATGGGTCCGGGTAATTCGCGGGCACAACGAAACCGGCGAAAGAACCCGCCGTTGTAGGCGGCGTGCTGCTCAATACAAGGTCCGGGGATAAGCTGCTCATGTGTCCGTGTGCCTCGCTCACGCCGCCGTTGATTTCCCAACGCAGGCCGAGATTGAACGTGAGCCGGGAACTCGCCTTGAAGTCGTCCTGGGCAAAGCTCGACATCTCGCGGGCGCGGTATCCCTTATAGTAATTCCCCTGGGCCGCGGTGCTGGTGAATACGTTGCTGTAGGCGCTGCCGTTCTGCGCGGCGCTCTGGCCGAGAAGAAAGTCGGGGAACGTCTGAAAGGTCATGGAACCGCGTAACTGGTTCGGATCGTCGAAATTAAATTGCTGCAGGTTGTACTCATAGCCTGCCCGAAACGCATTTCGGCCGTGAGTGAACGACATCTGGTCTGCCGCCGCGTAAGTATTCACCACCGAAAAGGAATTGTCGTTTCCGCTTCCGGCGAGGCTGAAGAGACCGTTAATCGTCATGATCGGCATCAGAGGATAGTTCGGGTTCCCGGGCGTGATGCCCAAAGCCTGGTCTGTAATCGTAGCTTTACTGACCAGGACGCCGGTGCCGCGGATAAAGGAGACCATCGCCTCGTTTACGAACGAAGGCGTCATGGCCGAGGTCAGCCTGAGTGTTGCCACGTCATTCGCAAAGTTGAGCAAGAGACCGGAACCAGGCGTGCAACCGGCGGAGCAACTGCTGAAAGGCTGATCCTGCGGGTCGGTTGCGTGAAAGTAACGCTCCTCGAGCCGGTGCTTGTCGGAAATAATATAGTCCGTATTGACCAGATATTGATCTTCTTTGAAGTGTGCTGGGATACTATACGCGGAAAAACCGATCAAGTTTCCGGTCCTGTCGGTCCTTAGCTGCTGCGGCGTGGGGATCAGATAAGTACCGTCGGGCAGTTTCACATTCAGCAGCTTCAAAGCGACCGGACTGATATTCGACCCGTCGCAGGCCACCCGGGTTCCGCCGAATGCGGTGGATTGGTTACAGAATCCGCGGCCTACTGCTGCCGCGGAGCGATCGTCCGTAAGGGCTGGAAGCGTATTACTTGAAAATGAGCTGGGACTCAGGCCATTCACCTGACGTGTGCCCTGGTAGGATCCGAAAAAGAACAGGCGATTCTTTCGCACCGGACCGCCAAAAATCCCACCGAACTGGTTTTGCTTCATGACTGGCCGAGATTGACCGGCGCCCTTCAGAAACGGGTCGTTGGCGTCCAGTTTTGTGTTGCGAAAGAATTCGAAGAGTCCGCCATGGAACTGGTTTGTTCCTGACTTCGTTACCACATCCACGTTGGCGCCCGCATCGCGGCCGTATCCGGCGTCATAAAGCGTGGTCTGGATCTTGAATTCATGGATGGTATCCGGGTTGGGAATGGCGATTCCAGCCTGTTGTACAAAATCGCCGGCGCGGCTGCTGCCGAAGTTATTGATATCCGCCCCGTCCATATGGAAGTTGTTACTCGTGTTAGTTGTGCCATTGACATAGACGTCCTGAGTGCCTTTCCCCAGCGAGGCGGCATTGTTGACGTCACCCGCGACTCCAGGCGACATAGTCAGCACCTGTGTGTAGTTACGTTCCGTCAGCGGGACGTCCTGAATGGTCTGGCCACTTACAACGGTGCCGAGCGTAGCGCTCTCCGATTGAACCAGCGGGGTCACTGCGGCAGAGACTTCCACTGTCTGCTGTTGACCGCCAACAGCCATCGTTATGTTCATCGTTCTGGTCTCGGTGACGGAAACCGTAACCGGGGCCGGCGACTCGGTCTCGAAGCCGTGGGCCGAGAACCGCAATTGGTACACGCCTGGCGGAAGGAGGCCGAGGCTGTAGCTGCCGCCGGCGTCGCTCAGGCCCGAGCGCTGGGTTCCTGTCGTGCGCGAAAGCGCTTCGATCACGACACCGGGCATCGCGGCGCCCGTCGAGTCAACGATATTGCCGCGGATTGCACCTGTGCTTGCGGTCTGAGCGAAGGCCGTGCCATTCGCCATCACAAGGGCAAGAATTACCTTGAAATACAAACCCCAGGGCCATCGCGCCCTGCCGTCGTTCATCCTTCGAATCCACACCTGAATCGACATTGAGTTCCTTTCGAATCTTGCGGGGAGCAGGCGATTGCGCCTCCGGTTGTTGCGTTGCGGCTGACTACTATGAGCGGAGGAAAAACTTCGAACGGGGAAGGTGACGTAGTTCCACCGGGATAACACTCCCGGAAGCGGCGAGGCTTGGATCAGGCTAACCAGGAAGCGAGGTGGTTGTCAAGCAGTCCGGGTAAATGCCTTCACGACTGCGCTACACTTTGGGCTTCGTGAAACTTCCGAAGCTGATCCCATATCTTCTCCTGTTATGCGGCGCTCAGGCCGCAGACGTGGAATGGCCCATCAATGGGGGCCTGAATAACGCTCGTTACTCACCGCTCACGCAAATCAACCGTGAGAATGTAGGACGACTGCGTGCCGCCTGGACCTACGACTCCGGGGACGCCTTCAAAGATTCGGAGATGCAGAGCAATCCGATCGTGGTCGAGGGACTTCTCTACGCAACTACGCCCAAACTCCGCGTGATCGCCCTAAACGCAAAGACCGGTCGCGAGATCTGGACATTCGATCCATCCGCGGGCGGACAGCCGCAGCGTCGGTATCGCCATCGCGGTGTAACCGTTTACCAGGATCGCGTCTTTTTCACGCATCGCAATTTCCTGTGGGCTCTCGACAAAAAGACAGGCAAACCGATTCCGAGCTTCGGCGTTGAAGGACATATAGATCTTCGCGAAGGTCTGGATCGGCCTGTGCAGAACATGAGCGTCAGCGCGAGCAGCCCTGGTGTGATTTTCGAAGACATGATCATTCTGGGAAGCACCGTACCCGAAACGCTCCCCGGTTCTCCAGGACACATCCGCGCGTTCGATACGAAGACAGGCAAGCTCCGCTGGATTTTTCGCACAATTCCGCGACCCGGCGAGTTTGGCTACGACACGTGGCCGAAAGATGCGTACAAGATCTCGGGCGGTGCGAATGCCTGGGCGGGGTTGAGCGTCGATCCCAGGCTGGGCATGATCTTTGCGGCAACCGGTTCGGCGTCTTTCGATTTCTACGGCGCTAATCGAATAGGAGACAACTTATTTGCTGACTGCGTCCTGGCGCTCGACGCGCGTACCGGCCGCCGCATCTGGCATTTCCAGGGTGTAAAACACGATGTCTGGGACCTGGATTTTCCGGCTGCGCCGAGCCTGGTCACCGTCACGCAAAACGGAAGAAAGATAGAAGCCGTAGCACAAATTACGAAGACCGGCTACGTGTTTCTCCTCGATCGAAGAACGGGTAAGCCGCTCTTTCCCGTTAAATACCGCAAAGTGCCGCCGTCGCAACTCGATGGCGAGAAGTTGGCCGAGACCCAGCCATATCCGGTGAAGCCTCCGCCTTTTACCCGACAGACTTTCACCGAGGCGATGATTACTAACCGCACTCCGGAAGCCCACGCCGCCATCCTCGAGAAATTCAAGAGCGTGGATTCAAACGGCATGTTCACCCCGCCCAGTCTGCGCGGGACCATGCTGTTTCCCGGCACCGACGGCGGCGGGGAGTGGGGCGGCGCCGCATTTGATCCCGATACCGGGTTGCTCTACGTCAATTCAAACGAACAGCCCTGGATCATTCGCATGGTCACTCATGACACAAAGTCGTTGTACAAAAACAACTGCGGAGGGTGCCACGGGGACGATTTGAAAGGCGCGCCACCTACTTTTCCGTCACTCGTCGATATTGGTAAACGT
>JAOAPQ010000831.1 GCA_025462965.1 Bryobacterales bacterium | reverse complement strand
TCCGTACCTCCGAACCATCGGCAAACCTCACCGAAATAGCCGTAGCCCCATCGATGGACTGAAATGCCGTTGCCACCTGGTCCTGCGCGTAGATAAAGCCCAGAGAACTATCGATTCGCTCGCCGGTAGCCGCGTTTAGAGACGAAACGGTTGCCAGGGAACTTTGGGCGGTTCGGTAGAGTTCGTCGGTCGTCGGCCGGCGCGGCGGAAGCGTCTCGGTTTTTGGAGTTGCCGGAACAAACAGTTCGAAACTGTGGGTTCCCCCAGGCGCACCGTCGACTTGCGTTTCCAGAGTCCAAACGCCGGAGGCGTCGTCCGGTTGAATCGTGAACGTCCAATAGGCGGAGAGCAAGCCGCTCGCGAGATCGACTTTGATTTCGGGCGGCATCGAGGACTGCCCTTCTGGCGGCTTCCAGACCGCGCTGATTGTGTGTAGGCCGGGAGGAGCCAGCCATTCGAAATAAACGATGAAGGATTTGTCCTGCGGATGGACAAATCTGGTACGAATTTCGTCGAAAACGAACGTCGTGCCCGAGGCGTACCCCGAGGGACCAGAGAGTGACCGGCGCAACTGGATCTCCTGCGCCGGAGCAAGCGATGCGTAAAAAAGGCAGAGCAGCGCCAGTGTGGACGTGACCAGACTGAGTAAAATGTCGTGAGAGCCTGGATGGAAGGGCAGCCGTAATTCACTCCTCTGGATTGTCGTTCTCCGGCGTCCCTAGGAATGGGATGGTTTTGCTGTCCACCAGGCGGCAAAGCTGAGGATCGGACTTCCAGAACCTGAACAACGATGCCAGACCTCAATGCGCTGATGATCTTCGCCGAAGTTGTCGAAGCGAACAGCTTCTCAGAAGCCGCCCGACGTCTTAAGATGCCGACATCGACCGTCAGCCGCCGGATTGCCGATCTTGAAGAGCAACTCGGCGTGCGACTGATCGAGCGCTCGACGCGTAGCCTACGGCTCACAGACGTTGGCTCTGAAGTTCTCGAGCATGCTCGCCGTAGCGCGGAAATCAGCGAGGCGATCGACAACATCGCTTCGAATCACTTGTCGAAGGTCTCAGGCACGCTGCGGCTTTCGGCGCCACCCAGCATCTCCGACTCGTTGCTGGCGCCGCTGGTAGGCGCATTCCAGACATCCTACCCCGATGTCCGCGTCCACGTATTTATCACCGAACGAATTGTTGATCAAATCGCCGAGGGAGTAGACCTTGCGTTCCGTGTGGGAGAACTAGAGGACTCATCGCTGGTCGCTCGCAGGATTCTGACTTACCGGCATCAGCTTGTAGCGAGCCCCGCCTACCTGGCGACGCGAAAACCGCCGGCGGCACCACACGACCTTCTCGGGCACCGGCTGCTCGCGTTTTCATTTTGGAGGCCTGAGAAGGTCTGGAACTTCACTCATGTCAACGGGAAGGACGAGGAGACGCTAACATTTCAGCCTTATCTCTCCATAAATGAGTACGCTGGTCTCGCGACCGCACTTCTGGCAGGCACCGGCGTTGGCGATCTTCCGCCGATTGTCCAGCCTCAGCTGTTGCGTGACGGGCGGCTCGTCGAGGTCATGCCGGATTGGCATTTCCGCATTTTCAACCTTTCGGTGGTGCATCTCGGCAACCGGTATACTCCGCGCGCTGTCCGCGTGTTTAAAGAATTCGCAGCACAGATGGCCCCGACGCTCTTTCCAGCGCTTCCAATTTGAGTGGGGCGATTTGGACGACCGTTACATCCTTTGTGCACACTCCGCCTGCCGCATGACCGCTCCAATGACGTAAGGCGATGTCGCAGTTACGGGCACAGCAAAGCGGGGAGCACTTGGTCGTCAGGATTATCCCACAATCGGGAAATACATTCCCGGTTTTCCCTACTAGTCGGGCAGACCGGGAAGGCCTAGACTCGGGTTCATAAGGCTCCTGAGGCAAAAGGGCCGAAAACAGGATTCGAGACGAAGAGGAGTTGCTGCAGCACTCGCTGATCACCAGTTGAGCTGAACGCGGCGTTTACGTCGTAAACATTGCGACAGCAAAAACAAGGCGGGCCTATTTCGACCCGTTGCAAGTGTACGGTGAGCGTGGTCGCGGTGCGCAAAACCGATCACGCTACCGGTCAGATAGTGCACGCATAGCCAGGCGAGGCAAGAAATGAAAGCAACACAGGTTCGTCGCCAAGGAGGGTTAACAGTGAGAAAACTTATCTACATTCTGACGCTTGCAGGAATCGTATGCGTGCAAGTGTCGGCTCAGTCCCCGCCGAACTCGCCCGAGGAACTACAGCGGTATGTCCCTGTTTTGCCCTCGGTCAAGGCGCGATTTTGGAAGACCGATCCCAGTGTTGGATATGCAGTCCAAGGTGTTGGCGGAGGCGTATACGTCATTTCCGACAACGGATGGCAATCTGCATTCCTCGTAACGAATGAGGGGGTCATTGTCTTCGATGCGCCGGCAAGTTTCGGGAAGAGCATTCCGTCAGCGATAGCAAAAGTGACCGACAAACCGATCACAATGCTTGTGTACTCCCACGCACACAAAGACCATATAGGTGGATCTGCGGCGTTCAAGAACATCAAGGATCTGAAGATCGTTGCACTTGACACTGTCACCGAGTTTTTGAAAGAGATGAACGACCCGAATCGATTGATTCCGAACGTAACATTCACAAGGGAGAAGACGGTCTCACTAGGAGGCCAAACTGTTGAGCTGACCCGGCACGCTTATCATTCGAACGAAGGCGACCTGTTCATCTATGTCCCTAAAGCCAGGTTCCTGATGGCTATTGACTGTGTAACCGACGGCTACGTTCCTTTCCAGGGTTTTGATATCACGGCCAACTTTCACGAATACATGAAAGTATTCGATGAGCTCCTTACATACCGCTTCGAGACGTTCGTAGGGGGCCACCTGACAAGCACGGGCAATCGGGCAGACGTCAAACTGAACAAGGAATTCACTATGGACGTCTACAACACCGTCAAACGCATCCACAACAACATGGATTTTGCTGCGGCTATCGCCGAAGCTGTAAAGACCGTCGGACCGGACAACGAATTCCTGCTGTTCAAGGTATTTTTGGACAAGGTAACCTACGAGTCGGTTAAGGAACTTCGACCTCGTTGGATCAAGCGCCTAGCTGGTGTGGACGTCTGGCTGGAAAGTCATGTGCGGACTGCTTTGATTTATGTCCGATGGGATGACAACTAGGCTCAGCGGACGGGAACAAGGGTGGATAACCGCCCGAGGCACTGGAAAAGCATCGTTAAGCGAAAGGGAGCGAAACCATGAATGCAAACGAAGAGGCAGTCGCCAATGTGCTGGCGAAATACGAAGCTGCACTGAACGCTTCGGACACAGATGCGTTGATGCCGCTTTATGCCGAGGATGGGGTGTTTATGCCGCCATATCGCCAATCCGCGGTGGGTCCGGAGGCCGTGAGAAAGGCGTACGATGAGGTCTTTAAGGCTATCACGCTCAGTGTGAAGTTTAACATCGCCGAAGTGGTCGAGATGGCGCCGGGCTGGGTTTTCGCTCGGACCAATTCCGCGGGAACGACGACAGACCACGCGACCGGCGCGAAGAGCGCGGAAGCCAACCAGGAGCTCTTCCTCATGAAGAAGGGCGTCGAGGGCGAATGGAAGATCGCACGCTACAGCTTCTCCAGTACCAACCCTCCGAAGTGATAGATGGCTGCGAGGAGGCGGCCCAATGCGTCGCCTCATCGCAAATGAAAGCTATGCGGCGAGAACGAACTGAAAGGACTTGAAGGATGGCTAACATGAAGGCCGCGGTAATTTACGAAGCGGGCGGACCCGAGGCTCTCAAGCTGGAAACCCGTCCGATCCCGACACCTGGAAACGGAGAAGTGCTGATCCGTGTCAAGGCGTTTGGACTCAATCGCTCCGAGTTGTTTACCCGGCAGGGGCATTCTCCAAACGTCAGATTTCCTCGCATACTTGGCATCGAGGCCGTCGGTTTGGTCGAGCTAACACCTGGAAATGAGTTCCAAAAGGGCGACATTGTCGCCACGGTTATGGGGGGGATGGGTCGTGTGTTCGATGGCAGCTACGCGGAATATACCTGCGTGCCGGTGACTCAGGTGCAAGTCGTCACAACCGACCTCCCTTGGAGTACGCTTGGCGCACTACCGGAGATGCTGCAAACGGCCTGGGGCTCTTTGTTTAAGTCGCTTCGTCTCGAACCAGGCGAGCGTCTGTTGATTCGCGGCGGCACGACCTCAGTCGGGTTAGCAGCTGCGGCGATTGCGAAGAATCATGGGGCGACCGTCGCGGCTACGACCCGCAACCCCGCTCGTGAAACCCTGCTGCGTCAAAGCGGGGTTGATCAAATGTTTATCGATACCGGGTCGATTGCTGGACAGGTCAGGGAAGTTTGCCCGAGCGGATTCGACAAGGTGCTTGAGCTAGTGGGCACGACGACGCTGAAAGACTCACTGCGCTGCGCAAAACAACGTGGGATCGTTTGCATGACCGGCATGGTTGGAAATAGGTGGTCCTTTGACAATTTCGCCCCCATGGAGGCAATTCCCACGGCGGTTAACCTCACCACCTATGCAGGGGAATCGGAAGATTTCATGCGGATGCCGATTGATGAGCTAGTTGAACAAATCGCTGGTGGCACGTTGCCGGTGCAGATCGGAAAGACGTTCCTCCTTGACGAGATCGTCGAGGCGCATCGCTGCATGGAGGAGAACAAAGCGGGGGGGAAGATCGTGGTTCTGGCATAGCTTCCGAACTGGTCAGAACCGCAGGGGATCTCTTCCTGCCAGCCCTCAAGATCGCGCCGGGACGTCTTCCGATATCAAATGATATCGCGCCGGCCGGTCCACCTGTAGTGTCCTCAGTAAACCCCGCGGTGTAGGCTCGCAGATTCCGGTAGCGCCGTATCACCGGCTCAACTTCCGATTTGCCGACGATCCACTCGGAGCAGGAAACACAGCTCCAGAACCGGACTGCGGTATCGCGTGCGCCGGGGGCATCGTGACTCCGGCACAGGACGACCAAAGTCCTGTGCACACTCAATTGGAAGTCTAGCAATCGCGTTGTTCGGCGATGTAGGCAGCCACGTCAAATTCACCCGTGATGATTCTGTAAGTGGGACCGTTGCAGAGGGGGTTGACCCAAAACAAGATGTCAACGGAACTTGCGATTGCTCTCAGGCATGCAAGCACGATACTCAGAGCGGTCCCAGCATCAGAGCTATTAACCTGGTCGAGCGGCTGGAACTTCGTATTAGGAAACTTTTTTTTCCAGTTCACGCTGTCCTCTCGATCAACCTCAAGCAGAGTGCCGTCGGCCTGTTTAGCCACCAGTACGGTAGTGCCGTACGGGAACCCGTGCGCAATCCAGTTGCGATAATTATTAAGCTCCCGAAGCTCGTTCTCCAGACGTGCAGGGAGGATGGCCTTGACGGTCGAGAGAACATAGGCAAATTTGTCCGTCACCGAGAGGCCTATATCCCATGACTGCACCATTCGTGTTAAGGGTAGGTCTCTGGTTTCTGGGGGCACGTATTTCAACGAACGAGGGTTGAAGAACAGCTCATACCCAACCACGTTGACTGCGGCCTCAAAGCCGCAGTATGAATGAATCACGCTGGATAACGCACAGCGATGCGCTTCGATCCAAGACCAAGGATGCTCACGTTTCGCCGCAAGGTTTCGTGATCTGGAAAGCTGGTCGATCGCCCAACTGAGATGCTCTCCAACCAAGCTCTGTGTGATTTCCAGCAAATCGTCCATATGACCAGAAGTCCAAGTGTACCGGAACGGATTCTCGAGCGAACCAACACGGGGGGCCGCTCAGGCTACTTGGTTGGACGCTTTGCCGCCTACCTTCATATTGGCCTGCCTGGTGACCTGGGAAGCACTGCTGGCACTTTTGGCCGAATAACGCGCCACCCGGAGAGAGCAGCCCCGCGGCCTTCGAGCTTTGGACGAGTCGCCGACGACTCGCTCAGAGTGGCCGGCACGATCCCGGCCACGATTGCTGGTGAGAAGGGCTGTTATCGCCACCTATGCTCCCGCCTTGCGGGTGCATTCGTTCCGCTTCTGTAGCTGGCGACCCAACTTCCCGATGTCCATGATCCCAGGACCTGCATTGCAAGAACGCTTCTTTACCTCAGACGAATATCGGGCCTACGCGACGTCGTGAACATCGTAGAAATCGACACCAGTCGGTTGCGCGCGGTAGCCAGCAAAGCGCTCCCGCAAAGCTCGTTATTCGTCGCTCATTGCAACCTGGCGTATTCGGCTTTCGCTTGCTTGAGGATTGGGATGTCCGGGTCGGCATCTCTCCAGAGGGTCAGGAAGTCCTGATAGGCAGCCTTGGCCTTGGTTCTATCTCCCGACATCGCGAGCGCTCTCCCCAGTTGCAAGCGCGCCAGTGCGCCAATGGGATCGCTGACAACGATCCCGCGGTGATCGAGAATCTTCTGGAATTCCGCGGCGGCTTCGGCGCCCTGGTGTGTCCTCAGATATGCCTCGCCGCGCACATAAATCGGATAGAGGGACCCGACGAACCCAGCGGAGCCGCTGCCCAACCAGCCCAGCTCCAACGGCGCGGCTGCTTGCAGCAGTTCGATGGCCTTGGAAGGCTCGTGACGGTTCAGCGCAAGAACCGCCCGAAGCGCCGGCACGTAACTGAACCTGACGCACGTGTCTTCTGGCAAGCGCGTTTTCAGATCATCCACGAATGTTTGCGGCCGGGAAGAATCCCCCGACAGGGCCAGGGCCAAGGCAGCGCCGTACGCATCCCGGCCCCTGGAAAGGTCGAGCGCCGACATCGCGCTCTGCCGCGCGTTGCGCGCATATCCGAAAAGGACCTCACGCACTGCTGCTCCGGCCTCGTGCTGAGCCGCCTTTTCCTGATGCCCCGCCTGCCGCGCCAGATCCACGGCGCGCCGTGACTGCCTCCTCGCCTGTTGCAAGTGACCGGTATATGCCAGAACTGAAGCCTCCTGGTCGCAGATCCAGTCCTCCAACTCGGACATTTCCTGCCCCAGAGCCGCTACCCGTTCCATCTCCGCCTTGTCGTCTTTCAAGAAGGCGATCTGGTATCGCAGAGCCAAGAAGTCGGGGATTTCCAGTTTGCGCTCGGAGGCTTGCTGAAGTGTCCCTTGGGCCTCGGCCAGGCGATCACGGTAGACATAGCTCGCCGCAAGATTGCTATATAGGAAGGGGTGGTCCGGGTCAAGCTGGATAGCTTTCTTATTTTCTTCCGCCGCCTTGTCGAATTTGCCGAGGGCAGTGGAAGCGCTTGAGCCCAAAAATCCGTGGGGCAGCATGTCGCGAGGGTAGGTTTGCCCCCACAACTCACAGGTCTGTATAGCCTTTTCCAGGTCTCCCGTCACCAGCTTATAGTAGGAAAAATCGATATAGAACCTCTCGTGATCACTTGCGCGATCCCGCAACTGCCAGGCTCTCCTGGTAGTCTCCAGAGACAGACCAGACTCTCCGACGGCGCTATACATGCGTCCCAGCCACGCATACGCCGTCGCGAATTTGGGGTCGATTTCAGTGGCGCGCTTGAATAAGGGCAGGGCGGCCGCGTGACCAGTTGAGACGTGAACCTTCCAACCCATGCTAAAAGCTTTCAACGCTTCAAGCGACGGCGTGGTGGCCTCGGCGAGTGGCGTCGAGTGCTTCTGGACTGTAGCGAGCGATTCGCCCACGCGGGTCCTGAACCTACGGGCAATCTGACTCAGTGCATTCAGGACGTCCTCTTTTCTGGCCGCTTGCGCCAGCTCGTCATCCAGGACGTCTCCGGTGTGGCAGTTCTTGACCCGCAAGCTCAATACGTATTGGCTTCCGAGCGACGCAATCGTGCCTTCCATGACGGCCGCGCCTCCGGTCCTTTCACAAACTTCCCGAGCGAACTCCGGAGTCAGTCGTGCATTCGGCTGCTGGCTCATCAGGCGGAGCGTCTGCTGGATCCGCTCGTCGGAGATGAGGCTGAGGAACGGCGACTGTTGCAGCTGCACCGTCAAGCCCTGACGAAGAGTTTCGTCAAACACCGGATCTCCCGTCTTGTTGGTGAATTCGGCGAGAACAATCGTGTCCTTGTCGGTGAGCTTTGGCGCGCGGTGAAAATAAGCAGCGGCGAAGGTCGCCACTACCGCCGCCACAATGGAGGGGAGCACCTTCCAGTATTTTGCGATGTTCGTTTTGGAGTGCGCGTCCAACTGCAGCCCTTGAAGATCGGCGCGGATTTCCGAAGCGTGCTGGTAACGCAGCTCTCGGTCGTTCTCCAGGCACCTGGAAATGATGCGAGCGAGACCCGGAGGCACCGCGTTCAGCCGCATCGCGGCGCATGGAGGCGTGCCGGTCGCCATCTCGTACAGCACCAGTCCGAACGAGAAGAGGTCGGTCCGCGCGTCCAGCATTTTTCCGAGCGCCTGCTCGGGGGACATGTAGGCGGGCGTCCCCATGGCCGCGCCCGGGTGTGTGATCGGCTCCTCCGCTGGCTCGACCAATTGAGCCAGGCCGAAATCGAGGATCTTGGCGTGGCCACGCCGCGTGACAAAAATGTTGGCGGGCTTGATATCGCGGTGGACTATACCTGCGGTGTGGGCGGCGTCCAGCGCATCGGCGATCTCGCCCCCGAGCGCCAGCAGGGTTTCCATCTCCAAGCCGCGGCCGCCAATGCGTTCTCTCAGTGTGGTGCCTTCCAGATACTCCATCACGATGAAGGAGCCATCCTCGCCAATGTCATGAATCGTGCAGATGTTCGGGTGATTCAAGGCGGAAGCGGCTCGGGCCTCGCGCTGGAACCGGTTCAGAGCATCTGGATTGCGAGCGATTTCGTCTGACAGGAATTTGAGAGCCACAAAGCGGCGCAACCGGGTGTCTTCAGCCTTGCAGACTACGCCCATTCCACCAGCGCCCAATCTCTCGAGGAGGCGGTAATGCGAGATCGTCTGACCGGCCAGCGGAGCGACGGCTTCGAGTGTAACTGTGTCCTGCTCAAAAACGCGCACAAGCGCGGCCACGTCGATGGCAGGGCTCTCCAGGAAAGCTCCTGCCTTCCTTTCTAACATCAGCAGAGAGCGGACTTCGCGTTCCAGCAGCTCGTCGCCCGCGCACGCCTGCCCTAGAAAGGCATCGCGCTCCTCGATAGGACGTTCGAGCACCGATTGCAGCAGACTATCGACTTGTTTCCACCGTTCCGAATTCATGGCCTGTCCCTCGGGCCAGTTCGCGGTAGAGCCAGAGTTTCGCGCTGCTCCAGTCGCGCCTTACGGTAACGGGTGACACTTTGAGAACTTCGGCCGTCTCGTCCACGCTGAGTCCGCCAAAGAAGCGCATCTCGACCACCTGAACCTTACGCGGATCGAGCCGCGCCAACGAATTCATCGCGTCATCGAGAGCTACCAGGTCCGCGGCCCGGTCGCCGCTCACGACCGCCGCCTCTTCTAGGACGACGTACTGTGCTCCGCCCCCGCGTTTCACGTTATGGCGCCGCGCATGGTCCACCAGAATGCGCCGCATCAACTGGGCCGCAACCGCGAAGAAATGGGCGTGGTTCTGCCACTGCATGCGCTTATAATCTACCAAGCGCATGTAGGCTTCATTGACCAGGGCTGTCGTTTGGAGGCTGTGCCCGCGGCGCTCGCGTTTCATGTAGCGGTGAGCCAAGCGGCGTAGCTCGTCGTAAACTACCGGGGTCAGCTTTTTCAGCGCGCTCTGGTCGCCATCGCTCCAGGCGCGGAGCAGCTTGCTTATATCGTTTGTATCGTTCACTGCCGCCTTAGGGGATTGTGCCGCCTGCATTCCCCGGATTGCTGAATTATACCGCCGCGGCCCCTCCCTTGAGTTTCAGTCCCCTTTGCATGAGCGCTTCCTGGCGCTTTCTCCGCCTACTTAGGGTGGAGGGCATTATGAAAACGATCCTGACCTCGATTGTGGCGGGCAGCTTGCTCGCCACTCTTGCAGAAGCACAAACACGGTACACCATCACGGATCTCGGGAATTCGTTGCCGAGCGGGTGGTCTAGCCAAGCGAGCGTCGTGAGCAATACTGGCGTAGTAACTGGCGTGGCGATCACACCTGAAGGCAAACAGCATGCGGTCCTATGGTTTGGGGGACGGATAGTTGACATCGGCACACCTGGACTCGGAGGACCGAATAGTGGAGCGTTTGGCTTCAACGGTAGGAGACAGA
Source organism: Bryobacterales bacterium (assembly GCA_025462965.1). Taxonomy (GTDB): domain Bacteria; phylum Acidobacteriota; class Terriglobia; order Bryobacterales; family Bryobacteraceae; genus JALYXI01. The sequence goes on along the minus strand of JAOAPQ010000831.1, from coordinate 2,072 downwards.
TAGTCGGTCAAGCTGAATCCGCCAATATAGATCCAAATCACGAGAATTTCTGCGGTTACGGTACCGGCCTCAAATGTCTTCCTTTCCTCTGGGAAAGCGGCCGGATGACTCAGCTCCCGACGCTGGGAGGTAACAACGGCGCGGCCGGCCCGATCAACAGTCGAGGCGAAGTGACCGGAATTGCGGAGAATGGCACTCGGGACCCGGAGTGCACACGCGGAGTGGCAGTTAACGGCACCGGGCCTCAAGTTCTCGATTATGAAGCGGTGATCTGGGGGCCGGGGCAGAACGAGGTCCGCGAACTCCGTCCGCTGCCCGACGACACCGTCGCAATGGGCCTCTGGATCAACGACGATAGCCAAGCCGTTGGCATTTCGGGTTCGTGCGCGAACACCATGATTCCTCCGATAGCGGTTGGGCCGCACGCCGTACTCTGGGACAAAGATGGCTCGGTACATGACCTTGGCAACCTTGGCGGGAAGGTAAATACAAGCTTGTTGGGAGTCGGAAATGCTGCGTTGTCTATTAACAACCAAGGCTGGGTGGTCGGTGCTTCGCCCGTGCCCGGCAACACAGCGAATCACGCCTTCATCTGGACGAGGGGGAGCGGCATGCGGGATCTCGGCACGCTTACCGGGCTCAGTAGCAGCGCCGCCGCGGGGATTAACGACAGAGGCGAGGTGGTTGGAACGTCGTATGACGCAAGCGACAACTTCGCTAACTTAAACTTAACCGCATTCCTTTGGCGCAACGGCAAGATGACCGACCTCAACACCCTCGTTCCCGGCGGCTCTCCTTTGTTTCTGTTATTTGCAACAGGCATCAATTCGCGCGGCGACATCGTAGGTTTCGGCGTAACGAGCGCCGGAGACCTTCACGCCTTTTTGGCGACGCCGAGCCACGGTGAGACCGGCAGCGATAGCGCCGGACCTGACGCACAAGACGCGACCCGCCCGATGATTCTCCCCGAAAACGTCCGCAAGATGGTTCTCGGGCAATTCGGGATTGGACGGTAAGCACACTCGCGGTTGGCGGCGGCTCGCAACGATGCTCAAACAGGGTGCCGACGCCAATCTCAAACCACCCGTGGCCTGACTCTCTTGAGATGTACTGCGCCGTGGTTGGATCAGCGCCTCCTGATCGACTACGGCGCGGACGGGAGTGCCTAACGTTCTGGACGAATGCGCCGACTCCGAAGCAGTCTACGTCGCCATAACCGTCCCCGCGGAGAACCGCCTCCGCCTCCTTATTCTCCAGTTTCCCGCGATCAGTCGCGCAGCATTTACCGACATTTCGGCGCGCCGTTGAGTAGTTCCGATCAGACCACGGCGTACTCATAAACAGACGTACGGCCCTAGTCAGAGGGGAGCGTGGCCAAGCCGTCCAAGCTATTACTGTTGCGAAATCCCCTTCACACCAGCAACGACAAAGATGCATTCGCAAGGTTTGCGTCGCTCCGGCCGAATCACGCGCCACTCGTACGAAGCTCGGATCTGGGGCGACGCGTTCATGACGTCCGCATGATGGGAAGAAGTCGAAGGATTCACATGGCCGTATAATCGCCATTTCGGGCAAGTGCCCGAAACCTCTTTCAGCTCAAGCAATATGGAGCCATGCGCAACGTCCTGTTAGATCCGGCGGTCAGAAGGACCCACCGCGAATTCGCGGCGGCGATTTTATTGTGGACCTTCATTGGCCACGTTCGCCCGCATCTTGAATGCGGACAGGCCGACCTGGACGACGCCGAGGTTGCGCACCTCGCGAGCCGCTGGAACTGCTGATCCGTTTCGCAGGCTGGCAGCCAGAGACGTTCGCGTCTGCGCAGGAATTCCTCGCCCACCCCCCAGTTAGCGCTCCGAGTTGTCTTGTACTGGACGTCAGTCTTCCGGACCTCAACGGTCTCCACCTGCAGAAACGCATCGTTGTTGATCGCATCGACATGCCGATCGTTTTCACCACCGGTTACGGCGACGTGCCGATGACCGTCCGGGCCATGAGGGCCGTCTCCGGGCTATTGAATAAGCAAGTTGGCGACGAGCTCGGCATCAGCGAGATCACACGTGAAAGCACAC
>JAOAPQ010000794.1 GCA_025462965.1 Bryobacterales bacterium | reverse complement strand
CCCCAGAGCCGCGGTCCCCACGCCTCCTTTGAAAGCCTTCGGCCCGAGTAAACCGGCCGCGATAGATTGCAGGATTCTGATCGGCTTCGCTCCACGAAGGCCGAAAAACACGAGCGCGTCCGTGATGTCCAGAATGCCGGCGATCAGCCCGCCCCACAGGATGGGAGCCCACATTCTATTGAGGTGTAATGGGGCCGTCGATTTGGATCAGGTCGTCCAGATCGTCATCGGGCTCGTACACCGGAGCCAGCACAGCCCAGATCTCGTCGAGCTTGTCCTGCAGCACGCTGTTCTGTTCCTCCAGTTGGCGGATGCGCTCAAGTAACTCCTGTTCAGTCGGCACAACTCCAGTTTACTTCGCGGTCGACGCGGGCAGATCAGCGGCGCAGCCTTCTCCTCAAGAATAGAGAAGAAATACCGCCGAACCATAGCGCCAGCGTTGAGGGTTCCGGCACGGTGGTTCCGGCTATAGAGAACGACATGTCAAAGGTGGGTGCAGGGCTGCCGTCGACTATGTCCGTTCCGATCCGGAGCCAGTTCGGATCCAGGTTGGTATTGCGGATCCAGGCCTGCAGATCGCCGGTAAACAACGGCGGATTGTTCCCGGTAGAGAGCCAGTAAAACGTGCTGCCGTTGGTCAATCTTACTTGCGGCACGAAGAAGTAATGATCCGGGGGCAAATCGAAAGGAGTCACAAAGTTGACGTCAAATCTGACTTCCGTACCCAATACTGGGCCTTCACCGCCCGTCGTCTGGCCCGGGATGGGATGGATTCCATTCAGCACGGAATTCGCAGTGTTAAAGACGCCCAGACTTGTAGCTGTGAAAGTGAGTTCGCCGGCAACGGCAGAGTCGCGGACGGTGAGCGCATTGTCGGAGGGCGAGTTGACGCGCGTCGGCACTCTCCCGTCGGGAGGGTTCACCGAATCATTCGGAAATACGCGATAAATCTCGACATCGACCTGAGCGATGCTTCCCACGCCTGTGGAACCCGGCAGCAAGCCCCAGAACGATGCTGAGGTGAGAGTGGTCAGGTTCTGCATGGTGATGAAGTCATCCGCCGCTTCGATTTCGATCAGGCCGCCTGATGGGATTCTGTCAGCGGCGGCCATTCGCCCATCGGGGAGTCCCGTCATGAAGCTGAAGGGTGCAGACCAGGCCGGTACAGCCATCACGGCCATAACGACTGCCGAGTATGTGCAGCGACATAGTTTCATATCTATCCTCCGTAACCAGATACGGAGTGATAATGGCTCGAATAACTCGACAGATCAATGCGTTTCTTACCGGCGGTATTAGTGCAGCGTACGATAACATCCTCTACATAGCCTGCGCCCGCTGGCTAGCACGGCGCCCAAGCCACCATGCGCCCAGAGTGAGAAGCACGAACAACGCCGCAACAGCCATGTTCGGGTAGAAAACCTGGCCGCCGATATGGGGCTCCCTGCCGGGCGTGCCCGCCCAAGGCGTAGAACCGGGCACAAGCGAACCTACATAGAGCAGGGGTGTCCAGAAGGAGAGAGCGATCAGGGTCGCAACCGTGAGGGCAATTTGAGGCTCCTGCGATTTTCGCCAAAGCAGCCATGTGCCCGTCAAGGACACACCCGCCAGAAGAAAAAGGAGCAGCCCACCGTGAAAACGGGCGTGCGGATGCCATTCGGGGCTGAGCAGGTGGTTACTGCTCCAGTCTAGAAAGAACGATATGGCGGACCCGCCGAGGAGAATCGTAGTCAGAATTGCACGAGATGTTTTCATCATTGACAAAACATCTACGACTCGGCGGGGAAATTTGTTCACCATTTCAAGAGCCCAGTGTCGCGGTCTCGAGATGGTCGCAGCCCGACTAACGCCTGCGGCGGATGAGAACTACTCCTGCCAGTCCGGCGACTGCGAATGCGAGCGTGCCAGGTTCAGGAACCGGCACCAGGAACCCGCGAATTTCACCGTTGGGAGCAAACGTAGTATGGATATTGAGATACGCAGTGCCTGCGGCGGCGCCCGCCACCAGAACAGCCTCAGCACCTGCCGGCGTGCCCCCGCTGGCGGTGATGAACGCGGGATTCCACGTCGCAGCCTGGGTCATGTCAAGGGTCGTCGAAAAAGATCCGGAAGTAACTCCGAGTGGAAATCCGATGAAGCTGGGGACCTGCGTGGCCACTCCCGCAACTCCGGTGAAGGGAGAAGGTGTGCAGCAGTGAATATGGTTTGCAGTGGTACCGGCATTCAGGTTCGCAAACGTTTCGGTAATGCTCAGGGTATTTGCTACCGCATCGAGCGTCACGAGCGCAAAGCCGGTTCCCGCGCTTGCTTCGGGTGGGGACTCGCTTGGGCCGTTCATGATAACGCTGTAAGTGATAGGCGCGGCGAAGATGCTGCCGGCCATGAGCAGTGACGCGAATAAAATCAACGCTCGGGTCTTCATCGTGATCCTCCAAACGGATGAGGGGGTTCGACAGGAATTTCCTGTCGTCTCTGGGAACCGAGTTGAGTATACATCTCGTAGCAGGCCGTAGTAAGTGTTTTCGAGCCCCGCGGCCGGTCACTGCGGACTGTTACTAACAGAACTGCCAAATTCGCTCTCAGCCGCGACTCTTGTCAGCGAACGGAGCCAGCCGGACGATCTTATCGCCAGCCGGAGAAAACGGCGCTGCCCTCACCGACTCTTCTCCGCGTTTTCGCGATGTCTATAACCCGCGGCCGGACCGCGGCTCGCCCTCGGTTCCGCGACCCGTGTTAAATAACCGTCCCTTACTTGTGAAACTTGGGATACACTCTACCTCTATACTCTGTATATAAAAAACATATGATGGTTTTAAGATATTTTTATCTTTTTTATTGATACTGAACGGAATTTGCGGGAAGCGTTCACGAATTGACTACAAAGGATCCTCACAACAACCATGGCCTCTCCGCAGCCTTATAAAAAACCGAATAAGAAAACGTGCGCCGTGCAGCGACCGCTCGACTTTCGCCTGCTCTTCGAGTCCGCGCCTACTCCGTTTTTGGTTGTTCTTCCCGATGATCCGGTGTTCACTGTGGTGGCCGCCAGCGATGCGTCAGTGCATGCCACCGGCCTCGCACGCGAGAATCTTCTCGGCAGAGGGGTGTTCGAGGCCTTCCCGGACACTCCGCGTGATCCGACGGCCAGTGGTGTTCGGAATCTGCGAGCCTCGTTCCGGCGCGTCATCGCTACACGCTCCCCGGATTGCGTCCGTTTCCAGCGTTACCCTTTCGCACCGTCCAGTGAGGGCTGCGGGTTTGAGCAGCACTATTGGCGTGGGCTGAACACACCCGCTCTGGGGCCGGACGGCAGCCTGCTGTATATCATCCACTCGACCGAGAAGGTTATGGACGAGGAGGCGGCGGCCTTCATCGTGGACCCGACCGAAAGCAAGCAGAGCCAACGGGACAGCTTTCTGGTCCGGCTCGACGATGCCACGCGGCCGCTGGCCAATCCGGATGAGATCATGGAAACCGTGTCCCGTCTACTTGGGGAGCACCTCCAGGTAGACCGATGCGCCTACTGCACGGTCGGTCCCGATGAGGACACGGTCGAGATTGCATCGGAATACAGCCGTCCTGACGTCCCGAGCTTCACGGGACGCTATCGGCTCACTCAGTTCGGTGAGGAAGCCGCGCGGCTGCTGCGGGACAATCGGCCGTTCGTAGTGGAGGATATCGAGAGCGATTCTCGTACGGCGGGTGCACGGCCCGCTTACCGCCGGGTTGGTATCCGTGCAACCGCTTCGGTGTCGCTCCATAAGACCGGACGACTCGTGGCAGCACTGGTCGTGCATCAGCGCCAGGCGCCTCGCCGCTGGTTGCAGGAAGAAGTGGAGCTGCTGGGGCTCGTTGCCAACCGCTGCTGGGAGTCCATCGAGAGAGCGCGCGTCACGCGCGAATTGCAGGAAAGCGAGCGACGGTTTCGATTGTCACAGAAAGCCGGCCGCATCGGCAGTTTCGAGTGGCTGATGAAGGAGAACCGGATCATCTGGACCGCGGAACACCTGGCGCTCTATGGCATTTCCGCGGGGCCGTTCGAGGGACGCGTGGAGGACTGGGAGGGGCGCGTCGTCGCCGAAGACGCTCAGCGCGTCCTCGCGGAAATCAAAAGCTGCCTGGCGCGAGGAGGGGCCGAGCTCGCTTACGAGTTCCGGGCCGTGCTGCCTCACGGCCGGCTGCGCTGGTTGCGCGCCCAGGTACAGTTCTTCTACGACCACACAGGGGCGCCCGATCGAATGCTCGGGGTCAACATCGACATTGATGCCCAGAAACAAGCCGAGGCTCATCTGAGACAGCAGTGGCACGTTTTCGACACTGCCCTTTCCAACACGCTCGATTTTCTTTACATATTTGACCTGGAAGGCCGCTTCATTTATGCCAACCGCACACTGCTCTCCCGCATGCAAATGACCCTGGAACAGGTGCTCGGTAACAGCTTCTTCGACCTCGACTTCCCGGCCGCACTCGCCGGGTGCGTCCACCGCCAGATTGAACAGGTGATTGCCGACCGACAACCTGTGCGCGGCCAAACGTCCTATACGAATCCCACCGGGCAGACCCGCCATTACGAGTGCATCTTCGTACCGGTCTTTGGCGCTGGCGGTCAGATGGAGGCGATTGCCGGTTCCACGCGTGACGTGACGGAAAGGAAAATGGCCGAGGAGCAGGAACGCGAACGCCAGGAAAGAATGCTGGAGAGCGCGCGTCTGGAGAGCCTTGGCGTAATGGCCGGCGGCATCGCCCATGACTTCAACAATCTGCTGACCGGGATTCTCGGGAACGCTAGTCTTCTCGCCGAAACCGCGCATGGCGCGGAGCATTCGATGGTTAACCAGATCATGCTCGCTGCTGAACGCGCGGCGGACCTTACCAGGCAGATGCTCGCGTTTTCCGGCATGGGTCGTTTCACTGTTGAACGTCTTGACATAAACACGCTCGTGCAGGAAAATCTCAAGTTCCTGAAGGCCTCTCTGCCCCGAACCGTCAGCGTCGAACTGGAACTCTGCTGCAAAGGTTGTTTCATCGAAGCCGATCGCGGCCAGATTGAGCAGGTCGTCATGAACCTCCTGATCAACGCCTCGGAGGCCGTCGGCGATCGCCCGGGTAAAGTCGCGATCCGCACCGCGCTGATCGAGCGCGAGAGTTCGCGATTCAACGCCCATCTTCAGGCGGTCGTACCTCCCGGGCACTACTCTCTTCTCGAAGTGCGCGACAACGGAAGCGGAATGACCGCCGAGACGGTGAAGAAAATCTTCGATCCGTTTTTCACCACCAAATTCACCGGCCGCGGGCTTGGCCTTGCCGCCGTGCTGGGTATCGTGCGGGGCCACCATGGCGATCTCGAGGTTGTGACCCAGCCCGGGCTTGGGACTACTTTCCGAATTTTCCTGCCGGCGTCCAAGCGCGTGGTTTCACGGGGCCGCCGCTCAAGCCGGGCTCGTCGATGAAACCTGTAGGACAGGCCATCGCTTCTTCGTGGCCTGTCTTTTCCTCACGCTTCATTCACTCCGAAGCGTCGCAATCGGATCCAACGCCGCAGCGCGCCTGGCGGGTACGTAACTGGCTATAAGCGCGATCATGGTGAGTAGCGTGCCGGCCGCGACAAGCGAGAAAGCATCGTGCGGCGGTAACCCGAACAAGAGCGTCGCTGCCGCTTTCCCCGCCCACAACGCGAGCACAACGCCCGCCGTAAGGCCGATGCTCAGCAGCAGGATAGCCTCACGGAGCACAAGACGAATGACTTGTGTCCGATCCGCTCCGAGAGCGATCCGCACACCGATCTCGTTGCGGCGCCGCGCGACCATGTACGCGATCACTCCATAGAGCCCGAGCGTGGCGAGCAGGCCTGCCAAAAATCCGAAGCCTCCCGACAAAGTGGCCATCAGCCGTTCGCGCAACAGGGATTCCTGCAGTTGGGCCGAGAAAGGCCGGAACTCGATTCCGATCGAGGAATTCATCGCCCCCATCGCGGCCTTCGCGCTATTCATCAATCGCCCGGGCGGCCCTGCCATGCGCAGCACGAAGGTCGCGCGTGGGGCGGGACTCGCACTCTGCTGGATGGGGAAAAAAGCAATCGGTCTGAAGTCTTCCCGCAGTTCGCGGTATTTCGTATTCGTCACCAGTCCCACGACCTGGAATAACGGTTCCGGCTTGCCGGCGTCGGCAGCCTGGTGGAATGTGCGGCCAACCGGATTGGCTCCCGCGAAGAATCTACGTGCGAACATCTCGTTCACAATTGCCACCTTTGGCGAAGAGAGCGTGTCGCGATCATTGAAATCGCGCCCCGCCACAAAACGCGTCCCCATTGTCCGGAAGTAGCCTGGACTCACTTCATTGAAAAAGGATAGCTTTCCGCTCGCCGCCGCGGCCGCGCCGTCGGGACCAACCAAATTGTCCCAGGTGCCGCCGCTCACGGGCGTGAACGAGACCTGGGCCAGGGAAACGACACCCGGTAGACCGGACAACCGATCGGACAACTCATGGTAGACGGCCAATCGCCGCTCTTGCGGATATTTCCCTTTACTGAAATCGATGTTGACGGCAAGGATCCCCTCCGCCTGGAATCCGGCGTCGACAGTCAGCAGATTGTGCAGGCTTCGTACGAATAGCAATGCGCCGAACAGCAGGACCAGGGAAAGCGCAACCTGTGTCGCGACCAGCGCCCGCCGCAGGCTGAATCGTTCCCGCCCCGCGGTCACGCTTCGGCCTCCTGAACGCATCGCGGAGACGGGCGACAGGTAGGTCGCCCGCAAAGCCGGCAACAGCCCGAAGAGCACGCAGGTAAGCACCGCGAGCACAACGGTGAAACTCAAGACTCGCCAGTCCAATGCAACTTCGATAAAGATCGGATTGTCAGGAGGGCTGATAAACGCGATCAGCGCGCGGCTCAACACCAGCGCCAGGCACGCGCCGAATACCGCGCCGGCGAGTGCCAGCAGCAGGCTCTCCGCCAGAAGCTGGCGCACTAATCTCCACCGCGATGCCCCGATCGCAAGCCTCACGGCGATCTCCGGCTCACGCACCGCGGCGCGCGCGAGCAGCAGATTCGCCAAATTTGCGCAAGCGATCAACAACACCAGACCGGTGGTCGCCATCAGCAGCCACAAAGGACGCTCGTATTGTTGCCGCAGCCCCGATACCCCCGTACCTGCTTCGATGGCGACAAGCCTGTTGGCCAGGTAGCCCTTTGCCACATCGGGGTTGTAGCCCTGCGGCAGTGTGGCGCGCATGATTCCCGGCGAAAGAGCGTGCAGATGCGCAGTGGCGCGCTTGACTGTCCAGCCCGGCTTTAACCGCCCCATCATCGACAGCCACCAGGCCGAGCGCGACCCAATCCGATCGTTCTGGTCTTGAGCCAACAGCCGGTCCGCGCAAAGCGGAATGGCCACGTCGTACCGGTTCCCGACCTCCACTCCGAAAAACGATGGGGGTGTTACTCCGATCACGGGAACCGAATGTCCATCGAGACTCACTGTGCGCCCCAGGATCGCAGGGTCGCCTCCGAATTGCCTTTGCCAGAAAGCATAACTGAGCACCGCACCCGCGTTGCACGTCCGGCTGTCATCCTGCGCGCTCAAGGTACGGCCCAGCAATGCGCCGATTCCGAGGTATTGAAAAAATTCCCCGCTGACGTAAAGACCTTCCGCAAATCGCGGCTCACCGCCATTAGCGAGATTGAACCGCGACGCGCTCCATGCCAGCACGCCCGTGAACGCCTGCTGCTGCTCACGGATCTGCTCCCACTCCGCATAGGTCATGACCGCACCGCGGCTGGGCCACCATCCTGCACGCGTCGAGCCCTTTTCGAAGTCGATGGACACCAGTTCCTGCGGGTTCCGAACCGGCAGCAT
>JAOAPQ010000788.1 GCA_025462965.1 Bryobacterales bacterium | reverse complement strand
TTTCAGCGCCTCTTACTGTGTACAGCGGGTGGCCGTCGAGCAGTACACAGGTTGTCTCCGTCTCGCCCAATCCGTCGCTGTTCGGCCAGCTCCCGCAAGCGTTGGTGCGCGTGACCGCGGGCTCGGGCATCGCCGCCGGCCGAATTACGCTGAGGCAGAGTGGCGTCATTCTGGCTAAGGGCGATCTGGATGCCTCGGCATCGGTTCGTTTGAGCCTGCCATCGCTTCCCGTTGGCTCGTGGCCGGTCACCGCAGAGTACGCAGGATCTCCGAAAGTGCAGGCGAGCGTGTCGGCGCCCTTCACACTCGTGGTCAATCCGGCGCTCGTTTTTTTGTCGGCTGCCAGTGGCCAGAAAACTATCGCCCCCGATTCTTTAGCCACGGTCTATGGGACGAACCTGTCCCCTGTTTCCATCACGGCGCCATCCCTCCCGCTACCGACCGATCTCGGTGGCGCTCAGCTTTCGATTCCAGGCGCTACAGGAGAAATGCTGAAGGCTCCACTTCTGTTCGTTAGCCCGGGGCAAGTGAATTTCCTGGTTCCCGCGCAGGCCAAGCTCGGTTCAGTGATAGCATCATTGTCCAGCGCCGGCCAGACGTTCTCTGGAGAATCCGTGATTGATTCTGTCGCACCCGCGGTTTTCACGGCGGACGGCTCAGGTAGTGGCGCACCGATCGGGGTATTAGTCACCTCGCATTCGGATGGATCGCAGGAAACGCACGCAGCATACGAGTGCGGCTCGATGGGCTGCCAGACCGTTGCACTCGACGTGGCCGGCTCGACGGATACCAATGTCCTGGTTCTCTATGCGACCGGTATTCGCAATGCCCGTCTCCAAGATGTGACTGTCCAGGTCGATTCCGTGAATGCAAGTGTACTGTTCTCCGGCCCGCAGGGCGAATTTTCCGGATTGGACCAGATGAACGTGCAATTGCCATCATCGCTAGCAGGCCGCGGCGACGTCGCCCTTCAAGTCAACGCGGGTGGCAAGCAAGCGAACGCTGTTAGGGTAAGATTTCGCTGATCGGCTCGGCTCACACTGCCCGAAGCTCCTGGTGGCGGTCCCGCGTCCAGCTGCGGCAGCGGGTTGCCAAGGGCGGCGATTTGTTCCGAGGTTTTTTCCACCGCCTGATCAGTGGGAGAGTAAAATCCACGCGACCGTCAGATTTCCATCTCTCGAACGCCTGCGTCAGTTCAGGTTGGCGTGCGCCGCCTTTGATCAACTGCGCCCCTGCGATCTGCCAGAACTGGTGATATCGCAAGTATATGATCGACCTTTCTTTTGTCGTTTCCCTCGTTGAAATTGAACAGACACGCCACTGTCCGATCGATTCGCTTATAGTGGTCCCCAGAATTCAGAGCAGGCAATAAGCTAAAATTTTCGGCGCAGGATCTTCCGAATCCTCCGAACGCTTACGGCGCGAACTGAACCTGCACATCCCGCTCCGCCACGCGCCCATGGTCATCGATAATGCGAAGCAAATGCGCGCCATCCGCCGAGGGGCGCCAAGCTAGCGCCCCGTCGCTCACAGCGGCCTTGCCGATCAGCGCGGCGCCGTCGAACCAAAATACGTTACGCACATCCGCAGCCGCGCTCGCCTCCAGGGCAATCACTTCCATCGGCAGCGACCGCCGGAACGTGTAGCTCACGCTTCGCAGCGGCGACGAGATCCGCGGCGCCTCCGCCGTGTCGACGTTCGCGCAATCCGGCAGCGAAGGGGGCCGGCGCCGCGGCATGCCGGCTTCGCGAAACAGCTTCAACATGTCGGAAGGCCAGAACTCATACACCTCGAAACGCGTCGTTTCGGGTGAATACGGCGGACAACCCGGGCGTCCAGTCCGCGCATCGATCGCCACCGCGCGGTGCAACTGGCTTACGCGTATGGGGGACTTGCCGGGGATATACCAGGTGTCCAAAGTGTGTGGGCACCACGCATTCGGCAGGTCGCCGCTGGCCGCGCAGACGGTCACCCTGCTCACGCCAGGCGGCGGCACGAGCGGAGGAACGGCTTCGGCGCCCCGCTCAAGATTCAGCGCGTCCGCAATGCGGAAGAACAGAGGCGCCGCGGCCTCCACTCCGACGAAGCTGGCATTGCCCTTCCCGCTGAAATCGCCAATCCATACAACCAGCACATAGGGCCCGACGATCCCCGCCGACCACGCATCGCGAAATCCCCAGGAAGTGCCCGTCTTCCAGGCCACCGGCCAACGGCTGCGAACGGGAATGGTTCCGTCCTCATCGGGCCGCGGATTGCGGCGCAGCATATCGAGAGTGACGAAGGCCGCCTCCGGGCTCAGCAGTCGTACGCCCTGATCCGGCGCGGTTCCGCGCTCCACGCGAATCCGATGTAGCACGCCCTGATTCGCCAGCACGGCGTACATGCCCGCGAGCTCCTCCATCGTCACTTCGCCGCCGCCCAACGCCAGGGCCAGTCCATAATACGGTTCAGGCTTCAAGCGGCTCACGCCCGCACTTTGCAGAAACTGATAGAGGCTCGGCTGCTTCAGTTGAGTGGCCACCCAGACGGCGGGCACATTGCGGCTGCGGATCAACGCTTCCTCCGCGCTGACCGGTCCGAAAAAGCGGCCGTCGAAGTTCTCCGGCGTAAACGGACCAAACGCCGTCGGCGCATCGCGCAGAATGGTCTGCGGATGCAGCACGCCCTGGTCGAGCGCGAGCGCGTAGATGAACGGCTTCAACGTAGATCCGGGTGAACGCTTCGCCAGGACGCCGTTCACCTGGCCGTCGATGGCTTCGTTCCGGTAATCGGCGGAACCCACCCACGCTTTTGCCGACATGTCGCGCGTATCCATCAAAAGCGCGGCTACGTTGCGGATGCCGCGCTCCCCGTACTGGCCGATGTAGCGTTGGATCTGTCGCTCGACGAGCCTCTGCAGTCCCGCGTCGAGCGTGGCGTCGATGCGTCCCGAACGGCCCGTCCTTTCGCCCAGGAGCGCGTCGACGAAATGCGGCGCGAGTTGCGGCAACGCAAATGGCGCGCCGGTTTCGACGGGCGATTCACCGCCAGGGTGACGCGCCGACCATTGCTTCACCAACCGCGACCGCGCCGGAAGCAACCCGGTTAGATGAATCGTACGGCCTGCCCGGGCCGAGGGATGTTGAGGAATTACCGCCAGCGTCAGAGCCTCGCCGGGCTTCACCCTGTCGGGCGCTTTGCCGAAATAGATCCGGGTGGCCGCGCCTACGCCCTGAATGTTTCCGCCAAACGGAGCCAAATTGAGATAGGCTTCCAGCAGCTCGCGCTTGGAATAGCGCGCTTCGAGCCACACCGCCGCGCCGGCCTGCTGCAGCTTTCCACAGGGAGTCTTCGTGTTTAGCCGGTAAATCATACGCGCCAATTGCATCGTGAGGGTGGAACCGCCCTGGCGGGCGCCGCCGAAGAAGGTTCTGAAACCCGCCCGTGTGAAGGCGATCGGATTTACTCCCGCGTGCCAGTAGAACCACCGGTCTTCCTTGAGAAGGAACGCCTCCACCAGCGCGGGAGGCATTGCGGAAAGCGGCGTCCAAAGCCGGTATTGATCGTCCGTGGCCAACGTCACGCGTAGCAATTCGCCATCGGCTGACCACACAGCCGTCGAAAGCGGAACGCGTTGCGACAACGGAGGGTGCGGCCACAACCGCAGCGCGGCCAGCACGAGAGCCGCGCCGGCTAGTTTACGGCTTAACGATCTCAAGCTTGCCCGCCAATCCCATCCCCGTCACCGAGCGGTCGTACATTCCTTCCGCAAAGGCCGGGGGCGCCTGGAACACTCCGGCATTCGTCGCCCGCACCCGATATACGAACGTCCGCGCGTCCTTGGTGACGGAACCGTAGAGCACCAGGCGGTCGCCTCGCAGGTCGATCTTCTGCGGGATCCAATTTGACTTATCCGGTACGCCGATCGGCAACGGAGCATAGCCCGCAGCCTGGCGTCCGGCCGGATCCGCTCCAGGGGTAGTCGAATCCGCCGGGGGGCGCAACTCGAGTTCGGGCTCCACGCCGCCGGGCAGCAAATCCACCACCGCGATCTGCGGAAGTTGGTCGCGCTTCGTCGCTCGCAGCCTTAAGCGCACGAGAAACTCCTCACCCACCTTGACCTTCGTTACGGGAGTCCCTTTCAGATCGACGAACTCGCGAATGATTTCGATACCCTGGTTCATCTCGGCTCGCGGCGCGTTGCGTTCGAAGCCCGATTCGTTCACCGCGTAGTATCCTGCCAGTTTTCCATCCTTACTGAACCGAAGCTTCGCGGTCCCGAGAGGCACGTTGACCTTCGGCATCGAGCCCGCGGGCAATGCCAGCGCATGTTCCACGCCATCCTTTCCGATTTGACCGATGCCGAATTTTGTGGTGGCGCCCGCCGCTTTCGCATAAGAGTCCAGCCCCAGCAGCGTGTACGCGGCAGACAGCGAGCTCATCCGATTGCCGCTCACCGTGCTGGCGATGCCCTGCAAAACCGCGGGCGGCACAGCGCTCAATCGATTCGGGAAGTGCCGCGCGACCAGGTATAACAACTGCGCGTCATGCACGGCGGGATCGTAGTAAACTTCTCCGGCGAAGTCACGTTTCTGCTGCGCCCAGGGGACGTTCTTCACGGTCCGTTCTGCATCGTCGTTGCGCTGCATCAAACGATACGTGGATGCTAGATAGGCCGCCGCCAGATCGGTCCCCCACTCCTTGGGATAGCGACGCT
>JAOAPQ010000758.1 GCA_025462965.1 Bryobacterales bacterium | reverse complement strand
GCTCGACGCACATCGAAATTGCGCAGGAAAGCCCGCGCGCCTTGAAGGAAGCGGTGGGGTTCAAGCCTTCGTCTTTGATCCAGAGGTCATTGGCGCCGATCCGCGCGCCGGTAGTGGAGGCACGAATCAGCGGTGTCATGCCCTCGCCGAGTGAGATAATAGATTCTTGGCGGCTTACCGGCAGCGCGGGCGCATAGCGCCACATGGAATTCGGACCGGCGGCGATGGTGTCGCGATCCCAGGCGCTTCGGAGGGTGTCCAGATCGTAACGGACCAGCAGCGGGCCGCCGCATTCGCAGAGGTTCTGGACCGTTCCCGCCGGATAACTTTTCTTGCACAGACTGCACTCGAGGTTCGTCACACTTTTTAGCACTTGTAATTTCATGGGAATCTCCAATCATATCGGAAGGCCGTCGATTGTCTTGTTTTTGCTTTGCGGAAACATGTGCGCGGGCGAGTACGCCGTTCTGGTGAACGGTTTCCGGCTGCACGCGGACCGGCACGAGGTTGCGGGGGACAGTGTTCGGCTGTACGCCGGCAGCGGGGTGACGTCGATGCCAGCCTCGCAGGTAACCGGCTTTGAACCTGAGGAATACACACCGCCGTCGGCTGCGCCTCAGACCCAGGCGGCGACGATATCCGCCCCTGCAGGTGACCTATACCAGGAAACGGCGAAACGGCACGGCCTGCCGCCCGCGCTCGTTCGAAGCGTTGTGAAAGCCGAATCGAATTACCAGGCGAATGCGGTTTCTCCGAAGGGCGCGATTGGATTGATGCAGTTGATGCCCGGGACGGCAAAGATTTTGGGTGTCGACCCGACGGATCCGGCGCAGAATGTGGATGCGGGTACGCGCTATTTGCGGGAACTTCTGGCCCGGTACGAAAAGAATGATGACCAGGTTGCGCGGGCGATTGCCGCTTATAATGCGGGCCCGGGCGCTGTGGATAAATACAACGGCGTGCCGCCCTATCGGGAGACTCAGGATTATGTGCGGCGGGTTTTGAAATCGTACGACAAGCTTAAGGACAGCAACTAGGGAAATGACAGGCCACAAAAAAACGATGACCTGTCCTACAGCCTTCTCACTCGGTTGGTTCTATAAATCAAAATAAATACTCTGATTACTGGAAGATGGTACCAGAGTCGTGTGGGACAGGCCATCGTTTTTTGTGGCCTGTTTCCCAGGGCCTTCGGCCCGCGAAATTTCATGAAAAACGGGCGGAGTGGCACAATTCACATGAGCGCGAGGGGGTTTTCGACCCTGTCGTCTTCCTTACCTCAAACCACCCCCGCCAACCCATGAACCACCGCCGCAATCCGAACAGCCGCCGCGATCGTCTCCTCACCAACCCCCTTCGCCTTCAAAACTGCTTCATGCGACGAAACGCATTTCCCGCATCCGTTGATCGCGGAAACAGCAACGCACCATAGCTCGAAGTCCACCGGATCCGAACCATGCGTGCGGATCACCTGCATCCTAAGGCGCGCGGGCATGTCCTCGTACTTCTCATTACCGCTCAAATAACCGAACCGGTACCAGATGTTATTCATCCCCATGATCGCCGCGGCAGCTTTGGCGGCATAAAGACCTTCGGGCGAAAGGTGCGCCTTGGCTTCTTCCAGCAGATATTCCGTCAGCTTCGGATTCCGAACGGCGATGGCCGAAGCCGCCGCCGTTCCCCAGGTTTGCTGCTCAGTCAATTCCGGCTGCTTCAGGACCGCCTGCAGGTTGAGCCTGAGGTCCTTCGCGTAGTCGGGGATGCCGGCTAACAGATCCTGCACGTTTAAACCGCGAGAACCGCTTCGCCCTTTTGCCAGTTACAGGGACAAAGTTCATCCGTCTGAAGAGCATCCAGAACGCGCAGGACTTCCTGCGGATTGCGGCCCACGGAAAGATCGTTCACCATCACGAAGCGGATAATGTTCTGGTCATCGACGAGAAATGTGGCGCGCTGCGCGACGCCTTCGTTCGGATCCAGGATGCCGAGCGCCGTGCAGAGCTCGCGCTTGACATCCGCGAGCATCGGGAACGGCAGGTCCTTCAAGTCCTCGTGATGCGTGCGCCACGCCATGTGGACGAACTCGGAATCTGTGCTGCCGCCGAGAATTTGCGTGTCGCGATCCGCGAAATCCTGATTCAGCTTGCCGAACGCGGCAATTTCGGTCGGGCACACGAAGGTGAAGTCCTTGGGCCAGAAGAAGTATAACTTCCACTTGCCTTTGTAATCCTGATCCGTGATCGGTTTGAAGGCGCTCTTTTTATCGGTGCTGACCGTGGCGGTCAGTGAAAACGCCGGAAATTTCTGTCCTACTCCTAACAATGTCAGTTCTCCTTTGAGTTGTACTGCTCGTCTATCTTAGCTGCAAGAACGAAGTCGCTTTCGGTGAGTCCGTCAATCTTATGCGTCCAGATCTTGACGCCCACGCGGCCCCACGCCAGTTCCAGATCCGGGTGGTGCCCTTCGGCCTCCGCAATTGCGCCGACCCGGTTCACGAACGAGAGCGCCTGCGCGAAATCCGGGAACTTGTATTCCCCGGTCAAGTGATGCTCTTCCACCACCTGCCATCCGGGAATCTGTTGAGCGAGGGCGCGAACGTCGTCGCCCTTGAGGGCCGGAACGCCGCCTTTACAAGGAACACAATGCTGCTGGGCAAGGCTCATAATTTGGACCTCTTTCTTGTCGTTTTCAATTCAGAACAGCCCGCGCAAACGCCGCGGAAAATCGCTTCGAAATCGCGGACCCGGCGTCCGATCGTGGGCGGGTCGAACCAACCGACGTCTTCCACAGCGCCGCACCGGTCACAAATAAAATGGTGATGGCGATCCACATTGGCATCGAAACGGGCAGCCGTTCCGTTCACCGCAAATTCGCTGACAAGGCCCGTGCGAGAAAGCGCATGCAGGGCGTTGTACACCGTGGCGCGGGATGCTCGCGGGTCGGTCCGGTTGACAGCGTGAAAAATGTCCTCCGCTGTGGCATGCACGTGATGCCGCATCAGGTATTCCATCACGAAGAAGCGCTGCGGCGTACAGCGCAGACCTCTCGCGCGAAATGCGTCCCCGATCGTTTCCTTCAAATTATACAGGATATAAGTTTAGACTGAATATAAACTGGGGTCAAGCGGCGCGGCGATATACTCTTTCCATGCTGTCTTTGCGCGCCTGCTTGCTAGCTGCGTTGTTGGCCCAATGCTCCGGAGCTGCCGATTCTACAGTCCTGGGAAAACTCGGCCACTCCGAGCACGGCGAAGCGTTTGACACCGGGCCGCGCGAGAAGCCGCGTCTATTGTCGGGTATCGGCGTCGCTCATTTTCCTATCACTACGGCGAACCCGGAAGTGCAGCAATGGTTCGACCAGGGGAACGCGCTGCTGCACTCGTTCTGGGACTACGAGGCCGAACGTGCATTCCGCTGGTGCGTGAAGCTGGAGCCGGAAAACCCGATGCCCTATTGGGGCCTGGCGCGCGCCAGCCTGTTGCGGGGCCTGGGTGGCGAGAACCGCCCGGCGGATATGATCCGCGAAGCCGTAAAACGCAAGGGCCACGCGAGCCCCAGGGAGCAGCTTTACATTGACGCGCTTGCGGCGGAAGTGCTGCCGGATCCTCTGCACAGCTCGGAATCAGGCAATGGCCGCACGAATCGCAGCCAGAAGATCCTCGAGACGTTGTGCGTCACCTATCCGGACGATATGGAGGCGCGCGCCCTGCTCGCGCTGAATACCATGGGCGGATCGCGCTACGGCGCGGAACTCATGATTCGCGAGGTGCTGGCGAAGCAGCCCGACCACCCGGGCGCGCACCATTACCGCATCCACAACTGGGACTATCATGAGCCGGAACAAGCTCTGGTGAGCGCGAAGCGCTATGGCGATATCGTGCCCGCCATCGGGCACGCGCTTCATATGCCGGGGCACATCTTCAGCATCTTAGGAATGTGGAACGAAGCGGCGATCTCCATGGACGCGGCTACGCGCGCCGAGAAGCAATATATGAAGGACAGCCTGACGTTCCCGTTCAATAACTGGAACTATGGGCACAACCTCAACTACCTCTGCTATATCCAGGAGCAACTTGGAATGGAGCACTCCGCGCGTTTCGGAGCGCGCCAATTGATCGATGCGCCGCTCGATCCGGAGGGTAACAGCGATTCGTTCCGCAGCACGCACAGTTATGGGATTTCAGCGCTGGCTCGCGGGCTGTTGAAGTTCGAGCGCTGGGATCAACTGGTGGATGCCGACACCGTCCCGTGGCGTGAGATCTACATCGACAAAGTTAACCGCGCCTATTTCCGGGCACGGGCGTATCTGGCGAAGGGTGAGTTAGAGAAGGCCGAGAAGAGCATGAGCGACCATGCGGCGCTCGCCAAGGAGTTGGAAAAGCACAAGGGCGAGGTCATCGAACGCATGTACCCCATTCAATCGCAAGAGTTGAAGGGGCGGCTCGCGCTCGCGCGCGGCGAAAAGCTGCTGGGTTTGGGTTTGCTCGCTGACGCGGCGCAGAAACAGTTTGACTTTCAGACTACCTTTGCGGATCCGCCTTTCTACCCCGAAGTGGTTTATAACGGCTTGGGAGAGGCATATCTCGCGTCGAAGAGCCCGCTGCTGGCGGCGGAGTCTTTCGAGAAGGCTTTGACTCTGACCCACAACGATCTGTTCGCGCTCTCCGGCCTCGTGCGGGCCTACGCGGCGGCCGGGGAGAAAGCAAAGGCGCAGGATGCAATGGCTCGGTTGCTCTTCGTCTCGGCGGATGCGGATAAGTCGCTGGCGATTCTGCATCGCGCTAAGGAAACAGGAGTTGCGGCGGCGCCGCGCGATTCTTCTCCTGCCTCGCAGCGCAACTATCTGCGGACATCACTGGAGAAGTTTGGGCCGAACCATTGGGAGCCGTACGCCGCTCCGAACCTGGATGTGAAGGATGCTTCCGGCAAACAGGTTACGCTTGATGAATACCGCGGCAAGAACGTGCTGCTGGTCTTCTATCTGGGCCAGGAATGCCCGCACTGCATGCGCCAGTTGCATAGCATCGGGGACAAGAAAGCGGATTGGGAGCGGCTGGATACTGTGGTGCTGGCCGTCAGCAGTTCGGCCCCGGAAAAGAATGCCGCGGGACTGAAGGCGTTCGGAGACTTACCGGTGCGGTTACTTTCCGATGACAACAAAGTAAATGCGCATCGCTTCCACTCGTATGACGATTTTGAAGAGATGGAATTACACTCGACCATACTCATCGATCGTGAAGGGCGTGTACATTGGGCACGCACCGGCGGTGAACCCTTCGGCGACATGGCCTTCCTGGTCTCCCAATTAGAACGGATGAACCACGGAACTCAGAAATCCGCTGAGTAACTGATCGGACCGTAGGACAGGCCATCGTTTTTAGTGGCCCGTCGTCTCGCTACTACCCTCGCCGGCGCACACAAAGCTCCCCGCATCGTTCGTATCGCCCGTGCCTTTATACCTGGCAACCTTAGGATACGTGCAGAGCGGACGCGTCATCGCAACGCCTTTCGCGGGATTGCCTTCCGTGTACTTGGTCGCCTGAATATCCGAAGGCCCCATACCCTTCTCCACCCACTGCTCAAGCGCTGCGTAGATGTTCGAATCGGCGCTCTTCTCCGGAAGCGTCGGGAACTGTCCGAAAGCGCTCGGGCCGGGCCCGCCGTAACAGTGCTGCATGCCGGGCACCATGTAAAGCCGGACGAACTTCTCGGCATCGCCCGGCCCCATCTTCGCGAGTACGCGGTTGTAGTAGTCAATCGTGTTCAGCGGCGAAATGGCCGGATCGTTCCAGCCGTGATACAGAATCAGCTTGCCGCCCCGCTTTTCGAAGGCTCGCAGGTTCGGATCGTTGGCATTTAGATGCTTCGCCATTTTTTCATCTGCGGTCTGCAAATCCATGTCTACGGTTGTAGTCCCGTGGGTCCACGCGGGATTGTCGAATACCATGTTGCGGAAGAAACCGTTCACGTAAGAGCTGCCTTCTCCCTTGCCGCGATCGGTGCCCAGTACCCAGTTTTTCCATCCGCCATCACCTTCCTCGCCGCCGGGCATGAGGCCCGGAAAGATCGGCTTGCGCTTCGAATCGAGGCCTCCGGCGTAAATCTTCTTGAGAGATCTGACCTGAGCGGCGGTCAGGCATGCTTCCGTCTCAGCTCCGGCGCAGAGCAAAGCCGAAGCATCGAAATTGCACTTGGACGGATCGTTGACGATTCCGTCTTTCACACCGTCCTGTGCATCGCATGCTCCCAGTACAGCCTTGCTGATCGCCGGTATCTTGCTGGACGGGATA
Organism: Bryobacterales bacterium; assembly: GCA_025462965.1. GTDB lineage: Bacteria > Acidobacteriota > Terriglobia > Bryobacterales > Bryobacteraceae > JALYXI01. Next base: position 746 of record JAOAPQ010000758.1, on the reverse strand, counting down.
TAGCTCGCGTCGTCCTTCATCAACGTGGCGGTGACATCCGCGCCGGCCGTCAACAGGTGCGTCCAGTTGTTCGCAGGCGCGCCGGCCAGGATGCCGTCGTAGTCCCCGGGAAACCGCTGCGCCTCCATGAGCGCTTCGCGTCCGCCATCGGAGCACCCCACGAAATAGGAGCGCTGTGGTGTCTCGCCATAAAAAGCTTGCGCCAGCGCCTTAGCCGCAGTTGTCATTTCATGGATGCCGCGATAGCCGAAGTCGATGATCTTCTCGGGATGCTTTAAGGCCCACTCGGCATCCGTCGCCGAGCCCTGATGCCCCGTGTCCGTGGCCACGGTGACGTAGTTGCGGGCGAGCGCGCCGGCCATCTGATTGAAAGAGATCGAGCCGGCGAATCCGCCGTTTCCTTCGCCTTGCAGCTTCTGATTCCAATGCGCGGCAGGCATCCAGACTTCGACCCCGATCTGCGAGTCGCCCGTTGGCATGATTTCCGCGGCCACACGGCAAAATGCGGGCAGGCGTTTGTATTGAGCGGCCTGTTGCGGACTCACCTTTTGGTCGGCGGGCTGAAACTCGCCGGCAGCGACAGCTTCAGCCAGCACGATCTTCGTATGGGGAAACTCCACACCGCGCAAACTCTCACACGTCGCACCGAACGACGGCAGCGTGCACACAGCGGCCAGGGCAATCAAAAGACCCCTCATGTTCACCTCTCTCCTGTTGTTATCGAGTTTTACACACAAACCGGCTGA
>JAOAPQ010000747.1 GCA_025462965.1 Bryobacterales bacterium | reverse complement strand
CAGTACGTGGAATGGATCAATGGCGAATCCGCCTTCGGCGGTCTGATGCCTATGCGCGGCGACGAGTGGAAAGGCGTTCCCCCGCATTGGATGATTTACATTACGGTGGCCGATTGCGACGAGCGGGCCGCAAAAGCGGCGGAACTCGGCGCGAAGGTGTGCGTGCCGCCAACGGATATTCCGATGGTTGGCCGGTTTTCGGTCATCACGGACGCACAAGGCGCGACGTTTTCTCTGATCCAGATGGCCCAGACGTCCCGGCCCATGACGGCCTAGGCCGTACTCCGTCAGCGGCGGCTGTCATTTGACAATACTGTGTACGATAGGTCCAATGACGAAGCCCCTTTTGTTGTGCCTGATCGCCGCGATCACGTTGGCTGCTGCGGAAACGCAGGATGATAAAGAAGTAGTCGCTGTCGCCCAGCGCCTCTTCGATGCCATGGCCGCGAAAGACGCGGCAGCGGCCCGCGCCCTGGCCCTTCCCGATGCTCGCCACGTGGCTTTGCGGGCCAACGGCGTGGTCAGCATCTCCACGCACGAGCAGTTCGTAACGCGGCTCGCCGCCTCCAAGGGCGCGTGGCTCGAACGCATGTGGAATCCGAAGGTGCTGATCCACGGCGGTCTGGCGGTCGTCTGGGCGGATTACGACTTCCATCGCGACGGCAAGTTCAGCCATTGCGGAGTCGATTCGTTCAACATGGTAAAAACCGCCGATGGATGGAAGCTCGCCGAAATCTCCTACACGACGGAGACATCAGGGTGCCCGGAGAGCCCGTTGGGAGCGCCCCGGTAAGTGGCGCGGCCGTTCATCCCACTCGTTGCCAATGCGCATGTCCTGACAGTGTTGGGAAATTTCTGGCCGCGCAAGCTGGATTTTTCACCATATGCTTACGAGTCGAAGTATTACCGCACTGAGCCCGATGTCCAGGTCCTGGTGCAAACGCACAAGCCGTCGAACCCGATCGGCGAGCTGGTGATGATTCACGGGCTCGAGGGAGCGGGCAGCGCCGGTTACATCCGGACGCTGGCGAACACGGCCCTCCGGCACGGCTTCATCGCGCACCGGTTTCACATGCGAACCTGCGGTGGCACCGAGCATCTCTGCAACACGCTCTATCACGCGGGCCTTACCAGCGACCTGCTTTCGTTCCTGCAAGCGCTGCGCCCGGAGCGCCCGACGCTGCCCATATTTCTCGCGGGCTTCTCGCTGGGCGGCAATGTGGCGCTGAAGCTTGCCGGCGAACTCGGGGAATCCGGACCCGCGCTGCTCGCCGGCGTCTGTTCCGTCTCGACGCCCATCGATCTCGCGGCGTGCGCGCGGCGCATCGGCGAGCCCGACAACCGGCTCTATGAGAACCGCTTCCTGAAGCGGATGCGCGAGCGCCTCTTCGCGACCGGACGTTATACCCGGGAACAGCTAGCGGCGCCGAAATCGCTCTATGCGATCGACGATAAGATCACCGCCCCGTCTTTCGGATTCGGAACCGCCGACAACTATTACGCGACGCAATCGGCAAACCGGTTCCTCGATAACATCCGCATTCCCGCGCTCATGATTCAGGCTCAGGACGATACGTTCATTCCCTTTTCTTCGTACAACCACCCGGCGTTCGCCCGTAATAAGTGCTTGCGGCTGATCGCGCCGGAGCACGGCGGGCACGTCGGATTCCTGGCGCGGCGGCCGCCGCGTTTCTGGGCCGACGAGACCATCATCGAGTGGCTCCTGAATGTCGCGAAATGACGTCGCGAAATCCGCGCCAAACCATGTTTTACATCGATTTTACATGCGTCCGGCAACCCTATGGCCGCTCGCACGTTAAATTCAGTATTCAACCATGGCAACGTGCTTACGGACCCTCGATTTTGACACGCAGCTCATGCTCGGCGTACAGCGTGACGACGATGCGAGTTTCTCGTTGCTGGTGGAGCGCCATCGCACCGTGCTGGTGCAGCACTTGAGCCGCATGGTGCAGAATCCCGCCGTGGCGGAAGAGCTTGCCCAGGACGTGTTTCTGCGCATCCATCGTTCGCGGCGCACATGGGAACCCAATGCAAAGTTCAGCACATGGCTTTTCCGCATCTCCACCAACGTGGCGTACAACTACTTCCGCGACCAGCGCCACAACAACCGCAATGTAAGCCTGGATCGCGACCTGCCCAGCGCGCGCAAGCGGGACTTCGCGGACCGTATGGGCACGGTGGAGGAAAGCATGGTGAGCGATGTGCGGGTTCAACAGATTCGCGACGCTATCCACAGCCTGCCCGTGAAGCAGCGCGCGGCGGTCCTGATGCACAAGTACGAAGAGATGGATTATGCCGAGATCGCGCAGGCGCTTGGCTGCACTCCGGGAGCCGTGAAAGCTATGATGTTTCGCGCGTACGAAAGTCTGCGGGCCCAGCTTGCCTCGCTGGCCTAGAAACCTTTTACACTGGATTGGTGGGCCGCGCACACTGCGGGCCGCGGACGGTAGCAGCATGTCTTACAGGCGTTCCGCAACTTCGTACTGGCTGGTCGGCGGACTTTGTGCCGCGCTGATCGTGCTCGCCGCTTTACAGTACCGATGGAGCGGGCAGGTAAGCGATGCCGAGCGTTCGCGCATGCGCGCGAATCTGCAGATGGCCGTTTCCCAGTTCCGGCAGGATTTATCGCGGGACCTCCTGAACCTCTGCTCCGGGTTCCAGGCCGATGCGGAGGCAATCGACCGTCGCGATTGGGACCGCCTCGCCCGGCAAGGTTCGGAGTGGCTGCGGAGCAGTTCGGAATCGGGTCTGGTCTCGTCTGTGTATCTATGGCAGGCCGAGGGTGATTCGCTGCTGCGCCTGAACCGGAGCGAGCAGCATTTCGAACCCGCAGCCGAACCGGGGGCCATGAAGACGCTTCTCGGCCTTTTCCGAGCCCAGGCCGGGGACAATCCGCAATCGCGCGCGTTCCGTCCCATGACGTGGACGCTTGAGGCGCGCTCGCCGGCCCTGGTGCATTCCCTTTACGCGTTCCCGGAGCTGGGCGAACGGCCCCGCGCCCGGCTCGCGGGATTCGTGGCCATTGAAGTCAATCCGCAATACCTGCAGCAGAAGTTTCTTCCGGAGCTTGCCGGCAGGCATTTCGCAGGGCCGGATGGTTTTCTTTACAACGTCGGGATCGCGCCAGCCGACGACCAGACTCACCCCTTCTACCGCTCGGACGGTTTCGACCCGGCGAATCTCGCTTCCGCGGACGTCAACGTCGCGATGCTGGAGTCGCGGCCGCGAGGGCCCGACCGGGCCGGATTCGCGGGCTTCGGCCCAGGTGGAGCGAGCTTTGGGGGCTTCGGCCCGGGTGCACCGGGACCGGGCGCCCACAGGCACGATGGTGACGCGGCGCCAGGTGAGCCGCACGGCCGGCGCGGGCCGCCTCCCGATGAAGGCTCGCAGCGCGACCGCTATCGCTTTGCCTCACGCTTCGCCGCCACCCAGCCTCTCATTCCGGCCGCTGATCCGCATAACCAGTGGCGGCTCATGGTGCGGCATCGCGCCGGTTCGGTGGAAGCCGCCGTGGCGCAGGTACGCTGGCGCGACCTGGCGGTGAGCTTCGTAATTCTCCTGCTGCTGGGAGCGAGCATGGCGTTGATTGTCGTCTCCACGCAGCGGGCGCAAAGGCTCGCCCGGCTGCAGATGGAGTTCGTCGCCGGGATCTCGCATGAATTGCGGACTCCCCTCACCGTGATCTCGTCGGCGGCGCAGAACCTGACGGA
>JAOAPQ010000740.1 GCA_025462965.1 Bryobacterales bacterium | reverse complement strand
TCGAGCAGGCCATCGGGCCGCGCCACCACCGTAACGCTAAGCTGCTGGCCGGCTACCGCGAGTTGGACTTTCAGGTCGATTGGAACGGTAGTCCGAACCGCGACACTCTGCGTCCATGTTTGGAAGCGTTCGCGCTTCACTCGCACGACGTAGGAATTTTGCGGGATGTCTTGCAGCGCGAAGGAGCCGTCCGAGCCGGATTGGGCCTGGCGCGAGTAGCCCGTGAGGGTGTTCGCCAGTTCAATCGAAGCCGACGGCAACGCAGCGCCGGTCGCGTCAGTGACGATGCCTTTGAGAGTTCCAGCGCCCAACGATTGCGCCCCTGCGCGGGTCGGCCACCATAGCACCAGCGAAACTGCGGCAAGAACCGGTGTGATCGACCTGCGGCAGATACCGCGGCTGTTCAAACGAACTCCTTATAAAGGCAAATAGTTATTTTAGCGGGTCTCGCGTGCAACACGGCAGCGATAGACCTATGTGGCTGCAAACGAGGCACAAACGGGCTGAAAAGAGGACCGGACGGGACTTGGTAATTCCGCCGCATGAGACGCATCGACCGAGTTATTACCCGGTGTTCATCTTCTCTTGGCATAATCGATAGCAGAGCACTCTTGAAGGCGGCGACGGCGGACCGAAGTTTGGCGGTCTCGCGCTCAATGCATTTAATATCGATGAATGGTGAAGGTGCTGGGCGCGTTTGTGCTCGGCGAATCGGTATGCGCGTTCCTTGGCTCACTCGGCGGTCGAAATCGACTTTTGGCCCGTGCCTTCGGGCACGGTGAGATTGCTTTGCGGAACTTCAACCCCCGTCACGCTCTTGGATAAGAGCACGGCGTCCCATCCCCAATTTCCGGTGCCAACAGAAGCTTCGCGGTACCGTCATTGACATGCTCGGATCAAGACCAATTCACGGCCCGGTGCAGACGTCGCACGGTCGCGAACTTTCGAGGTGCTTGAGGGCGGGCGCCAAGCGCGTGGATAGTCCGGGTTATACCCAACCCGCACCCTCAAGCTTTGCCCGGCACCGAAAATCTAAGTTATAATCTGCCAAGCGTTCGTCGAAAGTCCGGCTTTTGCGCGAAACAGGAGCTCACAATCCTGCTTTTGGCCTGGCCGGGGATCGCTGAGCGTCGAGGCGCGCAAGTGTGAGTACTTCGACAGGATCTATCCAGAAGAAGTTCACCGAGGCGCTCGATGATCTCGTTGCGCACGTGAGAGAGGACCGCTCTATCCTGGCGGCTATCCTCTGCGGCAGTCTGTCGCACGATACTGTCTGGGCGAAGTCCGACATCGACCTGGCGCTCGTCACCATCGACGATAAGAAGGTGGAGACGGCGAGCCTGGCGCTGTACGCGGGCGGGGTCAACGTCCACGCGTTCCTGATGCCGCGAGCTGAGTTCCGCAAGACAGTGGAAGGCGCGGTTCGCAACTCGTTCATGCACTCGTTGCTTGCGAAGGGACGGCTGCTCTACACGCACGACGAGACGATCGTGGATCTCTGCGCCAAACTGCACGAGATTGGCGAGCGCGACACGCAGTTGCAACTCCTCGCCGCGGGGACGCACGCGCTCGGGCCCATCGACAAGGCCCACAAATGGTTCGTCACGCGCGGCGACCTCGATTACAGCGCGCTTTGGATTCTCTACGCGGCGACGCCGCTGGCGCGGATCGAGGTGATCGGTGCTCGCCTGCTGGCGGATCGCGAGGTGATCCCGCAGGCGATGAAGCTGAATCCGACGTTCTTCCGGACCGTCTATGCCGACCTGCTCAACGCGAAAAAGACGCGGAAGAGCGTGCAGGCGGCACTGGACACGATCGACAGTTACCTGGCGGAGCGGGCGGCCGCACTGTTCCGGCCGGTGCTCGATCACCTGCGCGAGGTGGGGGAGGCGCGGTCGTCGACCGAGATCGAGGCCCACTTCAAGCGGAACTTCAATCTGGAGGGGATGACCGCGGCGTGCGAGTACCTGGCCCACCAGGGGCTCATCGGGAAGGCCTCGACGCCCGTCCAGCTCACGAAAAAGAGCAACGTCTTGGTACAGGAGCTGGCGTTCGTCCATTTGGGAGAATCGCCGGATGGCCTCTAAATCCCCGAAGGCAGCGATGCGCACCACCATCGCCGTGCACGGCGCGCGCGTCCATAACCTCAAGAACGTATCGGTGGAGATCCCGCGCGACAAGCTCGTCGTGGTCACCGGCCTCTCGGGCTCCGGCAAGTCAAGCCTGGCCTTCGACACCATCTACGCCGAAGGGCAGCGACGCTACATGGAATCGTTGTCGAGCTACGCTAAGAGGTTCGTCGCTCAAGTAGCGAAGCCCGACGTGGACTTCGTGTACGGCCTCTCTCCGGTAATCTCGATTGAGCAGAAGACCATCGCGAACAACCCGCGCTCCACGGTTGGCACAATGACCGACATCGCCAGTTACCTGAATCTGCTCTATGCAACGATCGCCCAGCCGCACTGCCCACGCACGGGCGAGCCGGCCCCCAGCCGGTCCGCAAGCCAGATTCTCGAGGCTATCCTCACATTGCCTGAGGGCGCGGAGATCGAGCTTCGGGCGCCGGTGTTCAAGCCGTACGGCGAGGAGCTGGACTTCGTCCTGACCGAGGTGCGGAAGAAAGGTTGCCGGCTGATGATTATCGACGGCAAGCCCGTGGATATTTCGGCAGAGGTCGAGCTCGACGAATCGAAGGTCACGGATATGGACGCGGTGGTGGACCGGTTCGTGGTTGGCGCTAAGCACGAAAAGGCGATTAAGGCGGGGATCGCCGCCACCCTGCTGGTGGGCGATGGGCTGCTCCAGGTCCACATCGTCAAAAGGGCAGGGAAGGTGGAAGCCGAGCGGTTCTATGGGGGGCTGTGCAGCAACACCCACCACTTCGTCTATGGCGACATCCAGCCCGAATACTTCATGTTCAACAACCCCGAGAGCGCCTGCCGGACCTGCGGAGGCCTCGGCGTCCACAAGCTGACGCACCCGGAGCTCCTGGTTCCCGACCCACGCCGAAGCGTCGCTGGTGGTTGCTTCGTGCGTGAGGCCTTCAAGTACAACCCGGACACCTGGGATGGAAGGATGATGTACAGCCTGTCCAAGATGCTGCATTTCTCGCTTGAAACGCCGTGGGAGAAGCTGCCGGAGAACGTGCGGAACGCGATCCTGAACGGGCTGGACGGCAAGAAAATCGTGATGAGCGTGCCGCCGGATGCGAAGGTCAAACGCGAGGACTCGGAAGGCAAGGAAGTTGGTTTCGGCGGAATCGCCCGGCGGATCGAGCGGCACTACCGCCGCTATCGTCAGCGAGGCGAAGCCAGCTCCGGGATGGAGGCGTGGCTCGACAAAGTGATGGTGGAGCACACCTGCCCCGATTGCAAAGGGGCGCGCGTCCGGACGACGCGGCTGCTGTTTACTATCGGGAACAAAACCGTCCACGACGTGGGCCAACTCCACTTTGACGAACTGCACGCGTTTCTAGGCACCATCAAACCGGCAGGCCGCGGCGCGCATGCGGGCCGGCACATACTCGGCGAAATCCGGGGCAGGCTGGAACTGCTGCTGGGCATCGGACTCGACTATCTGAGCTTCAATCGCCGCTCGGGCACGCTTTCGGGCGGCGAGTCCCAGCGAATCCGATTGTCCACGCAGATTGGCTCGGGACTGATGGGAATGCTCTATGTGCTTGACGAGCCGAGCATTGGGCTTCACCCCAAGGACAACGTTAAGATGATTGCGACGCTGGAGAGCCTGCGCGACATCGGCAATACGGTCATTGTGGTGGAGCATGACGAGGATACCATTCGCGCAGCCGACCACATCGTGGAGATGGGTCCCGGGCCTGGCGTGCACGGAGGCGAAGTAGTGGTGCAAGGCACCATCGACGAGGTGCTGGCTTGTAGCGCGTCACCCACGGGGCAGTTCCTTTCGGGCAAGCGGCGCATCGCCACGCCCAAGCGACGTCGCAAGGGCAATGGCAAATCGCTCACCGTGCGCGGGGCGCGGGAGAACAACCTCAAGGGCGTGGATGTGACTTTCCCACTCGGCACCCTGGTGGCGATCACCGGCGCGTCAGGCTCGGGCAAGAGCACGCTCATAAACGAGATTCTTTTCAAGGCGCTGTGGAAGCACTTGGTGGACACGCGCACGCTACCAGGCGGACATGACGGCGTGGATGGCGCCGGGCACGTACACAAGGTGGTCAATATCGACCAGTCGCGTATTGGCCGCAACAGCCGGTCGAACCCCGCCACGTACATCGGCTTTTACGACAACATTCGCGACCTGTTCACACAAGCTCCCTTATCGGTGGAACGCGGCTACAAGGCGGGGCGGTTCAGCTTCAACGTCAAGGGCGGCCGTTGCGAGGAGTGCCAGGGGGAGGGCGTGATCACCACGCAGCTCTACTTCATGCCTGACGTTGAGGTGACCTGTAGCGCGTGTAAAGGCGCGCGGTTCAACAGCGAGACGCTGGATGTGACGGTGCGCGGAAAGACGATAGACGACGTGCTCAACATGTCGGTGGAGGAAGGTGCAGCATTCTTCGCCGGTGAGCCCGCGGTGGGCAAGAAAATCGAAGTGCTGAGCGATTTGGGGCTGGGGTACCTCACGCTGGGGCAGTCGGCAACGACGCTCTCCGGCGGCGAAGCACAGCGGATCAAGATCGCGACGGAGCTGAGCAAACTACAGCGGTCGAAGCACACCGTCTACATCCTCGACGAGCCGACAACCGGGCTGCACCTGGCGGACGTCGAGCGTCTGCTGGAGTCTTTGAACCGGCTGGTGGATGCGGGGCATACAGTGCTGCTGATCGAGCATCATCTCGATGTGATCAAGACGGCCGATCATGTGATCGACCTTGGGCCTGAGGGCGGGCACGCCGGCGGCGAAGTGGTGGTCACGGGCACTCCGGAAGATATCGCGGCGTGCAAGACGTCACACACTGGACGGTTCCTCAAAGCGCACCTGGGATCGTAGCTCTACTGGCCGAGTTGTACAGACGGCGTATGGACTACGCTTTCTCTCGCAACCTGCGAAGTGCGCGCGACAGAACCGCAAAAGCATTGAAGGGATGACGTGGCCCTGCTCCAATTTCTCCGCAGAATATGCGCTGCGGGACACCCCAGGAGCAATCGGCATATACGAGGTTCGTCATTGAAAGCCTTCCAGAAAAACCGCGCAGGAATCTGCCTACGATCGAGGAATCGGAGAACGAGTTGGACCAAAGGCAGAAGCCGGATTGGTCCTCTTCAGGCCTTTCAGATTAACCTCGCGCACGAGACAGTGACGCTTGTGTGTTTTTACTGACGACTTCGCAGAAGTCGCCTCTTGTATTTTCTCATTGCTGAGATAACCTAAGATCCAAGCGAAACGGAGATCCATGTGTCCACTAGATATCTCCTGGTCTTCGTGCTCGTCAGCTCTACCCCTCTCCTATGCGGCAGCACCGTCGTAACGGCAACGAGTAGCTGTCAGGTATTTCAGTTCGGATCACCGGATCCGATCTTCACGCAATCCCAGAACGTTGCATTTACGACGAACGCTATTAGTGGCGAAATCAACGGGCTGGACTGTGTCACGCCATTCGGCAGTGTTGTTTACCCCGGTGGAACGTCCTTTACATCAAAGGCAGATGTCTTCGAAACCCTAGCCGGTCTCTTTGCGGGTACGGACGTGAATGCCATGAGCGGCGATCATGTACTCTTCGGCTTTGCTCATTCTGCACATATACACGTCTCCACCCAAAACACTTTTATCGCGTCGGGGGGAACCGGCATTGGCATCTTGAAAGGCATATCCCGTGGATTTGGCGATATTTTCGGTACAGTTCCAGCTACCGGGAGCCTTTCGATCACAACTCCGTTCGGCGGTTGTCCGCCAACGTGCTCAGAAATTCCTGTTGTGCCTTTCTCTTTCCAGTTTGTCTTCGGCCAACCATTTACCATTGACGTGGAAAGCGATCTCGCCTTTGAGGTCAGCCTGAGCTCGAATGGGGTCTTTAACCACAGGCGCTTCCTTTGGCGCTAGCCTTCAATCCGTGGTCGATGCTAATGGAAATCCGATCCTGGGTGTGGCTTTCACGTCTGTTCCCGAACCCGGCAGTGCCCTTTTGGGTGGAGCGGCTCTGCTCTTCGGAGCAGTATTCGTTGTACGGTTACGGACTCGACCGAACCGGTAGTCTCCTGCGCACAATCAGTTTGCTTAAGCAACGTTGTTCTGGTTCTTTGAATCGCGCTGGAATAGCTCCGCGCATTATGAAATCGTTGAACTCGCGTAGTGCCTGTGCGTAGGCCCTCCGGGTTTTGTCGAGGGCTATTTTCGCCCGGTCTAAATCGGCAGAAAGCGCGTGCTCAATTTCTTCCCGCGTTCGCAATGATACCTCCTCCGCCTGTAAGCGAAGAGATCGTTGAATCTGACCCAACGGTAGCATGCGAGAGCCTACAAACGTCAGGAACAAACGCCAGGAACAAGCATCACAATTCGCCCAAATCAAACGCTGCTCTCCGAGTTGCAAACGAACCAACTTCCAAGACCACAAGCGCGTCGAAAGGATTCGGAGCCGTCTTGAAATGATCTTTCAGTTCGTCCGCCGTTTTGTCGCTTTGCAGAGCGTACACACCGTCGAGCACACGCCGCGCCCCAGCGACTTGGAGACGCATCCGAAAGTTTCCGTAATCCTCCTGGAAGAGGTTCTGCATTGCGACAACCATGACAAACAGCTTCACGGAGTGTGGGTCATCAAAATGCCGATTGCGAGGGGAATCAAGCGTTTGCCTCCAGGATGATTCTGCCCGAAGACTCCATCCAACTAAGATCGGATTGATGGTTACGCTCGCTTTCGCGGTGGCCGCTTACGTCCGCGCCTTCTTCGTGTCTCGCCACCAACTCGCTCTGGAAGCAGTCGCGCTCCGGCAGCAACTCGCCGTGTTCAAGCGAAGGGAGCCCCGTCCCAAACTGCACCGCGTTGCTCGGCTGTTCTGGATTGCGCTCCGGCCTCAGTGGCCTGGCCTGGCCGAGGCCCTGATCGTTGTGAAACCCGAGACGGTAGTGTCCTGGTATCGCGCCGGCTTCCGGCTGTTTTGGCGGCTGCGGTCGACGTTCCGCCGGCCGGGACGACCGAAGATCAGCCACTTCAACACCACGGCGCACCCGACGGGCGAGTGAGTCGTACAGCAACTGCGAGAGGCGTTCCCGCTGCCGTGTCCTCACCGGGACGTTGTACCGGACCGTGATGCCAGGTTCGGCGGCGAAGTAGTCGGGTTCCTGAAAGCGAGCGGCATCACGAACGGACTCGCGGAGCGCTGGGTTGGAAGTTGTCGCCGCGAGTTGGTGGATCACGTGATTCCTCTGAATGAGCAACATCTGAGAAGGCTCGGAAATGAATACCTGGCCTCCTATCACGAGGATCGATCGTACGCACAACTCCCTGAGCAAGCAGACGCCAGGTCACCGGCCAATACAGTCGCGTCCTGACATAAGTTGTGAAACTCTTTCGCTTCCGCGGATCGGCGGCCTTCACCATCGATATAACTGGTCGAAAGCGGCCTGACAAGCCTATTCACCGAGTCGATTCAGCATCGTTGTTCAGGGCTGCACGAGACGCGGCTGACAACGACCGCCTGCATTATCGAGCACCGCAGATCACACTTCCAAGCGAATCCGACTCTCTCGCATCTCCGCCCTCGACATGGAAAGCAGAAGTCGTTCACAACAGGGCGCTGGGCGAGTTTTGATGACCGACAGCTACGATCGCTCGCGGAATCGGAATGTTTCATTACGATTCCCTGCCGATGTTCAGTTGAAACTTGCTTCACGACCGCGCGACGTTGCTGAGCTTGCGCTCGCGGATCTGCCGCCAACCGCCGACCAACGCCATCAAGCCGGTTGCCACGAGTAGCGGAGAGCCGGGTTCAGGTGTTGACGTCACGACCGCCTCGCCACCCGGTGAGTTGTTCGTGATCGAGGGGTTACCCGTAGTTGCGTCCAGATTGATTTGAACCAGAGGGTCTCCGGCCAGCGCCGGAGTGATGCCGTCTGAGGCCAGAACGCCCAGGGCAAAGGTGCTGCCCCCGGCGGCGGTTCCTGAGACCGATGGAGTATCCAGTGTCACGAAGATGTCGAAGAAACTCCCGAACGTGAATCCTTCCGTATGATCGTTCAGGCCGGCAGTATTGCCGATCACGACCGTTCCCGGCAGCGTTCCATTAACGTCGCCAATATCCGCGAGTGCGCCGGTCAGAGTTCCATCACTTAAGAAATTCACTAGGGTGACGGTAGCCGGGTCGAAAGGTGTGTTACTCGGATTGAACTGAAAGTCCAGATACCCCGATGACGCCGAGAGGCTGCTCGTATCGACGCTGATTCGAAAAGAGATCGTGTCCGCCCGCGCCGCTCCCGCCGGCAGCAGGATGGCGCACAAACCCAGTGCCGCGAAAAACCACTTTGCTCGATTTGTTTTCATAAGATATTCGTCCCGTTCAAAGCTAGAACTTGCCCGAGAGAGTTTTGGCGATATAGGCGATGGGCGCCGTCCCGGTGTAGGTGAATTTAACCACAACTGTTACGGATGAACCCGGGGCCAACGGGGAGTTCCCGGAAACGGTCATGTAGGGCGCCCCGGCATACGTGCCGGCCGGCACGGTGCCCGTTTGTGTGGTCAGTGTGGCTCCCTTAATCAAATTGGTGAACACTAACTGAATCGGAGCCGCAATGGGCGTCAGACGGTTATTGGCGATTGTCACAGTGCCGCTGAAGGCATTGCTAACGCGACTGAAGACCAAACCGGTTCCGGTTACCTTTACCTGACTGGAGACGTCGGTCGCCGGCTGAGAGGTAGCGACGACGATATTCGCATTCGCGCCCAGCGATCCCGGGGCACCAGGCGCGGGCAGGGTCAGACTCGCGGCCGCGGAACCGGCATCCACAATCGTGCCGCCGTTCAACACCAATGAATTGGCAGCCGGCGCGTCCAGATGTGCGCTCGATTCGCCGGCCGCCACCACGTAACCAAACGTCAGCGTGGCCGTTCCGGAACCGGAGCTGTAAGCTGCCGTTCCACCGGAGTTGAGGGAGAGCTGTGGAGTCCCGGTCACGGTCACAGGCCTGTTAAAGGTCACGGTTATGGCGATGGCTGAGCCCGCTCCGTACGTGCCATTGGCCGTGGTCGACGCGACGTTGATAATCGTCGCGGCTTGCGCCAGGATCGCGAGACTATTGCTCGTCAAAGACTGCGTTCGCGCGTCGCCGTTATATTTAGCCGCAAATGAATGGCTTCCCGCATTCAGGTTCGACGCCGTGAACGCGTAGGGCGCCTGCGTGGTGGCGCCGAGAACGGCAGCGCCATCATAGAAGGTGACGGTTCCCGCCGGTGCGTCGAACGCCGGCGCAGTAAAGCCTACCGCCAGGGTGAGAGGCACGGCAGCGCCGGGCAGTATGGTCGCGGCTGAGGTCGTGCTCAGTACTGCGGTTACCGGCGCGGTCTTCCCCAGCAACACGGTCACGTTGTTATCGCCGCCGTTCGGCACGGCAAGGTCGAGCTTGCCATCGAGATTGAAGTCCGCCGCGACGGCTAATCCAGGCAAGGATCCCACCGCGAATGCTCCTCCCCGTGCGGGACTAAATCCGCCCGAGCCGTTACCCAACAGCACCGTAATGCTGTTGTCATTCTGGTTCACGATCGCGACGTCCGGATTCCCGTCACCATCCAAATCTCCCGCCGTAACGAAACTGGGAAATTTTCCAGTCGCTAAGGGGCTCTGCGCGGAAGGCGTGAAGCCGCCCGCGCCGTCCCCAAGCAGCATGGTGGCGGTGTTGTCGCTGCTATTCGTTACGACGAGATCCGGTTGCCCGTCTTTGTTGAAATCTCCCACAGCCAGCGAGGAAGGATTGGTCCCCACCGAAATTGGACTTTTCGGCGCGGGTGAGAAGCCGGCCGCTCCATTGCCGAGCAACAGGGTCACCTGCTTCGCGCCAAAGTCGGCGAGAGCGATGTCGTTAAACCCGTCCCCATTAAAATCCGCCACCACGAGGAAGATCGGTTGAGCACCGGCGGCAAACGGGCTGCCCGGGGCGGCACTGAAGCCGCCAGCCCCGTTGCCGAGCAGTACCGTCACTCGGCTGCTGTTCAGGTTCGCAATCGCCAGATCGAGATTCCCGTCACCGTTCAAGTCCCCGGCCGCAACCGAGACCGGGAAGTTGCCCGCGGCAAACGGACTCCCCGAAGCCGGCGCGAAGAGGCCTGTTCCATCGCCGATGAGCACGGTCACGGTGTTGTCGTTTGCATTCGCAATCACCAGGTCCGGCTTGCCGTCTCCGTTGAAGTCGGCCGCCGCAATGGATGTGGGATTGTTGCCGACCTTGAAAGGGCTGCCCGCGGCCGGCGCGAAGCCGCCCGACCCATTGCCCAGCAGAAGAGTAACTGTCCCGTCGCTCGCGTTGGGAATGGCCAGGTCGGGCTTGCCGTCTCCATTGAAATCGGCAGCCGCGGCGCTTGATGGAAACACACCGGCGCCGATCGGACTGGCAGCGGCAAGCGTGCCGGAAGGATTCCCGGTAACTGTGAACGCCCGGATCACAGGCATGGCGGCCGCTAAGGAGCTGTTGCCGCTCTGCGTGGCCTGAATGGTGCAAACGCCCGCGCCAAGGATTGTTACGCTATTCGCGAATGCCGAACAAACAGAGAGCGGCCCAGCCGTAAAACTTACGGGTAACCCGGAGCTGGCCGTGGCTGCGATTGTGAAGGGAGCAGCCGTGTACAACCTGTTCGGTAGCGCGCCGAATGCGATCGTCTGTGTGACTTGGCTTACCCCAAATGTCCGCGTGATCGAAACCGCCGCGAGGTAATTCGCGTTACCCGGCTGGCTCGCCGTAATCGAGCACTGGCCCGATCCCAGGATCGTCACAGTAAAACCGGAAACGGTGCAAACACCCGAAGTATTCGAAGCAAAATTGACCGGCAGGCTGGAACTGGCCGTCGCGCCGATCGTAAACGGACCAGCGCCGGCGGGCTGGTTGCTGAGCGGGCCGAACGTGATCGTCTGGGCTGCCTGGGCGACCGCGAACGTTCGAGTTACTACGGGCGCCGCGAAGTAGTTTGTATTGCCCGGTTGGCTCGCCGTGATGGAACAGGTTCCGGCTGTGAGGACCGTCGCCGTAGACCCGGAAACGGTGCAAACCCCCATAGTGTTCGAAGTGAAATTGACTGGCAAACCGGAACTGGCCGTCGCGCCGATAGTGGATGGAGCAACCCCAAATGTCTGGCCGCCGGATGGGCCGAACGCAATCGTCTGGGCGGCCTGGACAACCATGAACATTTGGTTCACTGCCGGGGCCGCGGGATAGTTGGCATTGCCCGGCTGGCTGGCCGTAAGGGAGCACGTTCCGGCTGCGAGAATCGTCACGGTAGAACCGGAAACCGTACAAACACCCGGCGTGCTCGAGGTGAAACTGACCGGCAGACCGGAACTGGCCGTCGCGCCCACAGTGAATGGAGCAACCCCAAATGTCTGACCGCCGACGGCGCCGAACGTAATCGTTTGCGAGGCGGGCGGGCTAATCGTGAAGGAGCGGGTTACCGAGAGCGCTTTCGCGTGCGTCGAGTCGCCCGGTTGACTTGCTGTCACGACGCAAGTACCCACGCCGGCGATGCTCAGACTTGCACCGGAAACCGTGCAGACGGCCGGGGGATTCGAGGTAAAGCTGACCGGCAGGCCCGAACTCGCCGTCGCATGAAGTGCGATTGGGCCGGCCCCGAACGCCTGGTCACTTAGCGGGCCGAAGCTTATCGTGACGGCCGGAGACCCGGCCACTAGGTTCAGGTTCCCGGTGTTATTGCCCATGACGACGATGTCGGCCACTCCGTCGCCATTGAAATCCAGCACCGCCGCGGCCCGCACACCGAAAGTTGTATCCGCGGTATACGCGACTAGCGCCCGGAAGGTGCCATCGCCCTTACCCCCCAATACGTTCACGCTGGCGTCGTTGACATCACCCACGGCTATGTCGGCGCTGCCGTCGCCGTCGAAATCCCCGACGACAACCGAGGACGGGTTCCCGCCGGCATTCCACGTATGCGGGGCCTGGAATGTTCCGTCGCCATTACCCAGCAGCACGTTCACTGCATTTTGAGAGGGCGCGCTTCCAAAGAACGCAAAGTTTGCCGTGGCGAGATCGATTTTGCCGTCGCCGTTGAAGTCGCCCTGCGCCAGCCCGAGGATAGAACGCGCGCCCGCCGTGTAGCTGACCGGCGGCTGAAAAGTCCCGTCGCCGTTCCCCAGTACGATATTCACGGTGTCGCCGGCGATTGCGAGGTCGGCCTGGCCATCGTTATTGAAGTCTCCGACGACCATTACCGTAAGGTCCGTGACCGTCCCGGCGCCGATCGCCGCCTGGAAAGTTCCGTCG
>JAOAPQ010000715.1 GCA_025462965.1 Bryobacterales bacterium | reverse complement strand
AGGATTTCGAGCTTGCCTAGCGTGTAGTAGAGGTATGTCGGGTCGGCCGTGCCGCGCTTCGTTTCGCGTTCACCGTTCGCGCGGGTCAGGTAGCCCTCTTTCACGAAGAAATCGATTCCCTGCTCGTAAGTCATCTTGCCCGTATGCATCTGGATGCCAACAATGTAGCGCGCGTTGCGCAGCAGCGCGTCCTGCAGCTGGCCGAGGCGCAGCTTCAGATCGCCAGCGCCGTATCCTTCGTCCAGCATCATCTGCTCGCAGTAGTGAGCCCAGCCTTCCACATTCGTGTTCGCATATAGCAGCTTGCGGACCTTCGAGGGGATCTGCTGCATCCACAGAAACTGAACGTAGTGCCCGGGATATGCCTCATGCACCGCGGTGCTGATGATGGTTCCGCGATTGAAGGCTTCCATATGCTCCTCCACCCGCTTCGGAGGCCAGTTCGCTTCGGGCAGCGTGACGTTGAAAAAAGCTTCTTTCGCAACCTTCTCGTACGCTCCGGGCGTATCCATGGAAGCGAAGGTCAGGGCCCGCGCGAACGGAGGCGTCTCCTCCAGAATCGGCTTGACGGGCGATGGGATCGTGACGATGTGGTGCGTCTGGATGTAGTCACTCAAGCCGCTCAGCACATCGGCGAACGATTTCAGCAGATTCCCCGGCGCCGGATGATCCTTGGAAGCCTGGTCCAGAATCTGCTGTGGCGTCCGTCTGGGGTCGATCTTCGCCGCAACCCTCTTGAATTCCGCCTGGTTTTGGCGGAGGTTCTGATATCCGATTTCGAGCAGTTTATCCAGCGGCACGTCCACCATTTCGTCGTAAAGAAGTTTCTTGCCGTAGACATCGGCGCCGAGGCGAAAATCTCCGTGCGACCTGGCGAGCAGATCGCCCTTCAAGAAGATCTGATACTGCTTGAGCGAATCGATGACGGTGTCGTTGGCCTGGTGAAACTCGGCGAGCAGTTTCGGGTCGGTCACCTTCTTGAATGCGAGCGGCACGTCGTCGTGGAAGAAGCTTACGATGCCGGGTAGCTGCTCGATGGCGATCTCGGTGTAAATGCGGGGCGGGTTCTTGAGGTTCACGCGCGCGGCTTCAAACACGGCCGGCATCTGCCGCTCCCTCGCGATCACGGCTTTCAAGCGCTGCTCGGGAGGAGCGTACGTACGGCTCATGATGGCAAAGATGCTGCCGCTGACGCCGCTGGAATAGGTATCGGGATTCTTCTCCCACCCCCTCACCGTTTCGAGATCGAGGAGCGTCGACCGGATATTGCCAAGGATAAAATCACGATCCGCCTGCTCCTCCTGGCTCTTCGGGGCGAACCCGGAGAAGTCCGCTTCTGCGCGGCGGAGGGCCCGAACGCGCGCGGCCACACCGGCTTTGGAATAGTCCTCAAGTTGGGCATCGTACTGGTGAAATCCAGCCTGCGTCCCGGCCGTGGGGCTGAACTTGAAATACACCTCATCGAAGTATCTATCGACCCGTTCGGGGAAAGTTTGTCCGTTCGCCATAGCCTGCAGCAGCAGCACTAGAGAAATCGCGCGCATATACATACGTTATGATGTTTCGCATTGCGACTTCTCCTGGTTTCAATTATTTTCGGCGGAGCTCTCGCCGCGGCCGAATATCCCGCTCCGGTGGCCGGGGACTTCAGCATCCCAAATTTCCCTTTCGCGGACGGTGAAACGATTTCCGAGCTCAAGCTTCATTACATGACAATCGGTACGGCGCGCGGGAATAACGGCGTGCTCATCCTGCACGGGACCGGAGGATCGGGGCACGGTTTCCTCAGGGCCGAGTTTGCCGGAAAGCTGTTCGGCCCGGGACAGCTGCTGGACGCGACGAAATACTTCATCATTTTGCCGGACGGACTCGGCCACGGAGAATCCAGCAGGCCGAGCAGTGGAATGCATGCCCGCTTTCCGAAGTACGGCTATCGCGATATGGTGACGGCGCAGTACCGGCTCATAACGGAGGCGTTGCACATGACGCATTTGCGCCTGGTCATGGGCACGTCGATGGGCGGCATGCAGACGTGGATGTGGGGCGAAGAGTATCCGAAGTTCATGGACGCACTGATGCCGCTCGCGAGCGCACCGGTGCAAATCGCCGGGCGCAACCGAATGATCCGGCGGACCATCATCGATTCAATTCGGAACGATCCGGAATGGAAGAACGGAGAATACCAGGAGCAGCCGCGCGGGCTCACAACGGCAATGTATGGCTTGATGTTCATGTTGAGCGTGCCGCTCGAATGGCACAAGGAGGCGCCGACCCGCGACGCAGCGGACCGCTTCTTCGACGATTGGGTGCGGACGCGCGCGGCCAGTTACGATGCGAACGATCTGCTCTACCAGTTCGAATCGTCGGGGGACTACGACCCCTCGGCGGATCTGGAAAAGATCGTCGCGCCGCTGTTTGCTGTGAACTCGGCGGATGACCAGGTGAATCCGCCGGAGTTGAAGATTCTGGACCGCGAGATCAAGAGGGTGAAGCGCGGGAGATATATTCTTTTGCCGATTTCGGACGAGACCCGGGGGCACGGCACGCATTCGCTTCCGGACGTCTGGGGACGCTATCTGGGCGAGTTACTGGATTTAACGAAGTGACTCACGAAGTGGCTCCGCAGTGACCCTGGCGGCGGGCAGCAATCGGCCGTGCAGAGCGGCGGAGGCGGGTTTGCTACCATGTCGCGAATCATCGAGATAAAGCGCGGATGGACGCCGACGGTACCCGCGCGAACCATCTGTATGCCCAGTTCGCGGCAGGTCTCGCGGGCTTCGGTATCGAGATCGTAGAGCACTTCCATATGGTCCGAGATGAAGCCGATGGGTACGATGACCACCTTGGCGGGCTTGTGTTCGCGGAGCCAATCGTTGATATCGGGCGCGAGCCACGGCTGCGAGGGCGGCCCGCTGCGGCTCTGGAAGACGAGCGGCCCGGGACCGACGAGCCGGCAGGCTTCTTCAAGCTGTGCCAGGTACCGGCTGGTCTGAGCCATAGAGACGGGGATGCTGTGGGCGGTATAAACCACCTCCGCCCCGGGCAATTCTGCGAGCGCCCCGGAGACGCGCTCGCGCATTGCGTCGATAAAGCCGGGATGATTGTAGAACTGCGGCAGCTTGACGATTTCGGGCGCGCCCGGTCCTACTTCGGCTTGCGCGCGCGCGATGTCTTCGCGGTACTGGCGGCAGCCGGAATAGGAGCTGTAGGCGGAAGTAAAAAAGGCCAGCGCCCGCTCGATTCCGTCGTCTTTCATTTCGCGGAGAGCATCGGTAAAGAACGGACGCCAATTGCGGTTGCCCCAGTAGATGGGAAGCCTGATCTGGCCGCGCAGAGCGGCGATCAGCTCCCGGTTCTGGTCGTTGATGGGGCTTCTGCCGCCGAGATGGTGGTAATGTTCAGCGACGGCGAGAAGGCGTTCGCGCGGGACGTTACGGCCGCGGAGGACATTCTCCAGGAACGGGAGCACATCATCGGCTTTTTCCGGTCCGCCGAATGAAACGATTAGAAGAGCTTGCGGGTCCGTCA
>JAOAPQ010000701.1 GCA_025462965.1 Bryobacterales bacterium | reverse complement strand
CTCCGATCCTGGCTACGCAGGCTTACCGAAAGCTCACACCCAACACGGCCGCGCCTAATACGTTTATCATCCCCCCGTTGTCACGACCGGCCAAGGGCGAATCCGTCGTAAAACACTCCTGTAGTTTCCACAGCTTAGCTGGATTGAGGACTGTTGTTGTGCGTCAGTCGAACATCGAACCCGAGCCGATCCAGACGTTGTAGAAGTTTGTTCTTAGTGCGTTCTGGATGAAGCCGGTCGAAGAAATCGCCGCCCTGTTCGCGATATCGGGAGCCGTCCCGGAACATGCAGTAAACGATCGAAAGCATGCAGTGGGCAACTGCAATCGCCGCCTTCTTCATCCCCGCCCGGCTGCTGACGCGGTAGAAGAACGTGGTGAAGAAAGTGCGTTTTGCGCGTGATCCGCGCCTGCTCCAACTGGATTCCGCCGCTCTGTGGTTCGCCGCTGCCGGGGCGCCGCCGGCTGTAATGCCTGCAGACCGGCGCAAGGTCGAGCCGGCCGATGTACGACAGGCGTTGGCTGGCCTGGGCGCGCAAGCCCGCTATAACCAACTTGGCCAGCAAATCATGACGCTCACCGAGTGTTCCAAGCGCACCGCGCTGATGGCCATCACGGCAGCCTGCCAACAAGGCTCGATCGTGCAGTCCGATGGCCACTACTGTTTGCCGCGGTAGCGCTCCGTCGCGTTGCTGGCAGCGAGGTTCGCCAGGGGTCGCGCCCGAGCGGATGCCCAAGGCCGATGCGACGGAGCTGGCTCCGAAGAAATCGGCTGCAAAAAACCTCCCGTGCTCAGATTGGGAGCGGGAGGGTTGTTCATTTGTACAGCGGCAGACCGGAATTTCGGTAACCGAGTCGGAAAATGCTGCGGCACAGGGAGGATGTGCCGCGAGCCGCACCTTCAATCCGTGCGCGGCTTTTCTGCTTTGTCGATTACGATTACCTCGACTGGACCGTGGCTAGGAGTCAGGCGCAGCCCAAGCTGTTCCTGAAGTGCCTGAAAAATCGATGGCGCGGCCGTGTTCCTAGTGGCCATCGCGTTCGTTGGCGCAAACCCTGTGGCCTCCGGCGCGCCATTCTCACCAGGGGCCGGTAACCAATCAAGCGAGAAGGCAAACAGTCCGGGCAGGTCGGTCTTGTCCAAAACAGGCCGGCCTAGATGTAAGGAAAGCAGCTTGGCGAATTCGTCTACGGAAGTGTTCCTACGATGAATTGAGCCTATCCCGGATCGTATCATGGGGCCTCTCGCGTCAAGGAACGGATCTGGACGCAGCTTGGAAACGGTGCCTGTCACTGCTAGTTCGTAAACCGGCATGACTTTGTTTTCACGATGAGCCCTCAGTTGAAAACGATCTTCAAGCGCTCTCAAGAGTACTTGCCGATGCTGTTCAGTCGGCATGATCACCGGTTCGGTTTCCAGTCGGAAGTTCCATCGGTTCGTGTCTACCCATTCAGGCCCTCTAATCACCTGAAAACTGGGCGCACCATATGCACGCGCGATCAACTCCTGCAGTGTGAACGCCCTCAGTACCAGCGGACTTGGCGGAATACTCACTAGCGCAGGTCGAGCGTTGCTTTCGGTGTTCGGCGTGACAACGGCGACCTTGTATCTCCGAGGGTAGTCGACGGACTGTCCGAGAATCACCGCGGCGGGCACGATGAGCAACAGATGGACTCTCACCAGATGACTGACGTGTAATCCTTGAAAAACGTGGATATCAACGATTACCCCGAGTTGCCAATGCAAAGGCGCGCCAGATCCAGCATCGTCGTCGCTCCTCGTAACCGATCAAGAACGGAGAACGGCGCTACCAGAATGTGGGACTCCGGTGGCCGCGCGGCGGTGATCACAACCAGATTGCGGGTTCAACTGCTGCTCAGACGTTTGCCGGCTCCGTGCGACCACGTAGTTCGTCCTTCTTAAAGGCCGCATTTCTTTGGTGAGCTTCCGAGCGGAGGCCTTGGGGCTATAAAACGCGAAGATCGCCCGGCCGCTTTTGCCGGGCGCTCCTTATTGAGTTTTCTATCCTTTCGGGACTGGGATACCTGTGAGCCTACACAGGCGAGTATCCTATCCCACCTCAGCAGGCGATCCCTACCAAGCAGCGCACTTCAGGGCGCGATTCTGAGAAACCCGCTGGAAAACATCCTGACAGTGTCGGGAGGAAAGATCGTGACGCATTACACTCCAGCAGCCGGTGAATGCGGTTGGAAACGCGATTGCGATCCTGCTGAATGTGCACGCGTCGCCGCACCAGATCGCGCAGTTCGCGAATCTCCAAGGGCGGAACGAAACTACCGCGCACTAGCCCATACTGCAGCAATTCGGCCATGCGCGCCGCATCCACCCGGTCGGTCTTATGCCCGGGCTGCGCTTTCACCTGCTGCGGATTCAACAGCAACAAGTCCAGTTTGCCGACCCGGGCATCGCGAATCACACGATGTTTGCGCTGCAAACAAAGGCCCTTCCGTCTTTTCCCGCCCCCTGTACCCGTAAACTAAATATCGACCGGCATGCTACTCAGAAACCAATTCGACCGCCAAACAATCAGACCGCATCTGCACGCCCGCTTTTCGGTCCGCGCGGTCGCCCCCAATTCCGCCAATCGGGCCGCGGCCAATTCCAGGCCCGCTACCCTCAGCGGAGCGCAGCGCGAATACCCCACATGCATGCGATTTCGCGGAGCGAACCCGGCTAACTTATTGATAACGCACAAAACGAGCCAAAAAAAGGAATCCTGCCGAGACCTGCACAACCCCGCCGAAACCCGCGCGAAACCCGTCGAAACCCGTCGAAACCCGCCTGCTGTCGGGATCCTGTTCGGCGGCCAAGGCTCCACGCTCCCCCTGGGATCCCCCTCACGTCGACGAGATCGATCCCCCGCGAAATCGCCCATTATGAGCCATGCTATGACCCGCGCCGTCCTCAATACTCGTTCCACGGAAGTCCAAGCCCCTCCTATGCTAATCTGGGATTTCCGCGCGTCGTTCGATTATGCCCGCTCGCGTGAGCGAAGCCATCGTTTTGCAGACTTACCCGCTGAAAGAGTCGGACTTGATTGTCAGCTTCCTGACTCGGGATCTGGGCAAACTGCGCGGCGTGGCCCGGCGCGCCAGGCGTCCGAAGAGCGGATTCGGCGCGGGTCTCGAGCGGCTTTCGTACGTAAAGCTGGCGTACTTTCAGCGCGAGAACCGCGAACTGGTCAATGTGGACTCATGCGATCTGGTGCAGTCACAATTCGGGTTGATGGGAGATTACTGGGCCGGTGTAGCGCTCGACTACTTCGCCGAAATCTCCGAACAGTTGCTGCCCCCCGCGGAGCCGAGCGAGCGGTATTTCCGTCTGCTGCTGGCCGTCCTGGAGCATATGCGCGCGGGTGAACCCGGCGCGGTGTGGCGGGCCATCACTTACTTCACGTTCTGGTCCGTGCGCCTGGCCGGAATCATGCCCGAGTTCCGCGGCGTGAGCGCCGCTTCCACCGCGCTCGCGGGCGAAATGCTGCAATCGCCTATCGCCGCCTTCGCCCCCGGAGCATTCGAGCAGGCCACGGCCGCCGATTTGCGGAGATTCCTGGTGCGGCAGATCGAAGACCTGATCGACCGCAAACTGAAGACATCGCGCGCACTCGCGGCGCAGACGTTCGCCTGATCAAGATGGATTCCTTCCAGCAGATTCTCTTCAAACTGAAGGCCTATTGGGCCGAGCGCGGCTGCATCATTCAGGAGCCGCTCGACCTCGAAGTGGGCGCGGGCACCATGTGTCCCGAGACGTTCCTGCGCGTGCTGGGCCCGAAGCCGTATCGCGTCGCTTATGTGCAGCCGAGCCGGCGTCCAGCGGATGGCCGTTATGGCGAGAATCCGAACCGCCTCTACAAACACCAGCAGCTGCAGGTGATCCTGAAGCCGTCGCCCCCGGACATCATCGATCAGTACCTCGGAAGTCTGGAAGCGATCGGGATCGATCTCTCGAAGCACGATATCAAGCTGGAAGAAGATAACTGGGAAGCCCCGACCCTGGGCGCGTGGGGCGTCGGCTGGCAGGTAATGCTCGATGGGCTCGAGATCACGCAGTTCACTTATTTCCAACAGTGCGGCGGCATCGATCTGGATCTGGTGCCCGCCGAGCTCACCTACGGTCTGGAACGGCTCTCGGCGTTCCTGCAGATGAAGGACAGCGTATACGACATCGAGTGGACCAGGGGCGTGACCTACGGGGACGTGCGGTTCAAAGATGAGTTGCAGTACTCGGTCTATAACTTCGAGCTCGCGGATGTCCCGACCCTCTGGAAGCTCTTCGATCTGCACGAAGGCGAGGCGAAGCGATTGCTGGAGCTGTATCCCAAGTACCTGGAAAAGGACCGGTTTCCTTTGCTGCCCGCCTATGACCAGGTGCTGAAGTGCAGCAATCTGTTCAACACGTTGGATGCGCGTGGCGCAATCAGCGTGACTGAGCGCGTGGGCGTCATTGCGCGCGTGCGGAAATTGGCCGTGGGCGTCGCGGAAGCCTGGGTTGATCAGAGCCAGATCGCGGAAGCGGTGTCCGCATGAACTTTCTGCTGGAGATCGGCACCGAAGAGATTCCGGACTGGATGATTCCGGGAGCCCTGGAGTACCTGGGCGGACGGTTCTCGGAGCTTCTTCCGAACGTTCGAACCGACGCCACATGCCGCCGCCTGACGGTGCGCGCCACCGAAGTACCGGAGAAGGAACCCGACCGCGAGGAGTGGGTGCTGGGACCTTCCGCGAGCGCGCCGCCGCAAGCTATCGCGGGATTTGCGAAGAAGCAGGGCGTGGCGGTGGAGCAACTGGTCCAACGTGATGGCAAGTTCGCGTTCCTGAAACAGATTCCCGGCCGCGAGACCAGAGCCGTTCTTGCCGAAAGCATCGCCGGCTTGGTTCTGAAGATTCCGTTTCCCAAGACGATGTATTGGACGGCAAAGAGCGGACCTCGCTTCATCCGTCCGATCCGGTGGATCGTCGCGCTTCTCGGTGATGAAGTCATTCCGTTCGAGATCGCCGGCGTGCAGTCGACGAACCAGAGCGCCGGGCACCGCCGCATGGGCAGGCCGCGGTTCCCTGTGACCTTTGAAAACTACGAACAGGCGCTGCGCGAGAACGGCGTGATTCTCTCGGCCGACGAGCGGCGCGCGAAAATCCAGGCCGAAATGCCGGTCAGGATCAAGCCTGATCCGAAGCTCCTGGAGACGCTTGTCTACCTGACCGAGTATCCGGCGGTTGTGGTCGGCGATTTCGATCCGGAGTTCCTTGCCCTTCCGGAAGAGATCCTGACCACCGTCATGCGGGCCCATCAGAAGTACTTCTCTGTCGAGACGGAACACGGGAAGCTGGCGCCGCAGTTTGTGGCGGTGATGAATATCGCCGCCGATCCGGATGGACTCGTCAAACACGGGAACGAGCGGGTGCTGCGCGCGCGGTTCAACGACGCGAAGTTCTTCTGGGAAACCGACCAGCGCCGAACGCTGGAAGATCGCGTCGAAGATCTGAAAAGCGTGACGTTTCAGGCGAAGCTCGGGTCATATCACGACAAGACGCAGCGTGTCCAGGGCTTGGTCGCGATCCTCGGCGGCAGCGAGCACGCCATCCGCGCCGCGCGGCTCTGCAAGACGGATCTCACGACGGAACTCGTCAAGGAGTTCACGGAGCTGCAAGGCGTCGTCGGCGGGCTTTACGCCCGGGCGCAGGGCGAGCACGAAGACGTCGCGAGCGCAATCTACGACCACTACAAGCCCGTGAGCATGGAGGACTCGATTCCGCGCACCGCGTCGGGTCAATTCCTAGCCATTGCCGACAAGCTCGATACGCTCATTGGCTGCTTCCGCATCGGGTTGATTCCTTCGGGATCGAAGGATCCTTTTGCCTTGCGGCGCGCGGCGCAGGGGATCGTCAAGATTATCGTAGAAAGCGGTCGGCGCATTCTCTTGCGCACGTTCGTCGCGAAGGACCCGAAACTCGAAGAGTTCCTTCTCGACCGCGTCCGCTACTACTTCCGCGACATCCGCGGCTTCGCTTACGACGAAGTAAACGCCGTGATCGCGGCGCGTTGGGACGATCTGGTGGATGTCCAAAAACGGCTCCAGGCGATCCAGGCCGTGCGGCCCACCGCCGATTTCGAGCCGCTCGCTGCAAGCTTCAAGCGCATCGCGAATATTCTGAAGCAAGCTGATTACACGGGAACCGGCCGGCAGATCGAACCTGACCTGCTGGAAGCCGGACCCGAACGCGACCTGTACGATGCCTTCAAACAGGTCCGCCGCACCATCGCTTCGCTCGAGTACCAACCGGCCCTCGAAGCGATCGCCACTCTACGCCCCGCTGTCGACCGGTTTTTCGACAAGGTCATGGTCAACGTGCCCGATCTACGGGTGCGCGACAACCGCCTGGCCCTGTTGCATTCCCTGTTGACGGAATTTTCCACCATCGCGGATTTTTCAGAAATCGTAACCAATTCTCAGGAGACCAAAGTTTAAATGAAGAGCAAACATGTCTACTCGTTCGGCGAAGGCACTGCCGACGGTGACGGAAAAATGAAGGATGTGCTCGGCGGCAAAGGCGCCGGGCTGGCGGAAATGTCGCGCGCGGGATTGCCGGTGCCTCCGGGTTTCACCGTTGCCACGCAGGTCTGCAACATGTATTTCGA
>JAOAPQ010000667.1 GCA_025462965.1 Bryobacterales bacterium | reverse complement strand
ATATTCGACGTGCAACCGTGCCTGTGGGAACTGCTCCGTGAATTCCTCGCGCAGGCGCGTCATCTCTGAAAGTCCGATTGAGTAGATGGATGCAACCCGCACATGACCTTCGACCGACTCCTTCAGGGTTTCGCAATCGGAGAGGAACTGTTCTTCCCGCCTGAGCACATCGCGGCAAAAATCCAGGTACAACTTGCCTGCCGGCGTGATTTCCAGGGGCCGGACACTACGGTCCAGGAGCATCAGGTCGAAGCGCTTTTCGAGTTCCTGAATGTGCTGGCTGGCAGCCGACTGGCTGATGCCATTCAACGCCGCCCCGCGGCTTAGGCTTCGCGACTGGACGATATCGCGAAAAAGCTTGCAATCCGCAAAGATCACCTCCCGCATCCTACCATAAGGACGACTAATGTCAACCCATTCATAATTTCTTCTTGCCTAATAGTGTACGAATTGCTATTCTGCGGAAAACTACCAGGACTGTAGCTTATGACTGACTCCACGTTTCACGCCGGTCTGCCACCCGCCCAGGGACTCTACGACCCACGGAACGAACACGATGCCTGCGGCATTGGGTTCGTTGCAAACATCAAGGGCCAGAAATCCCACGATATTATTCTCAAAGGCATTCAGATTCTGGTGAATCTGACCCACCGCGGAGCCTGCGGATGCGATCCCGATACCGGAGACGGCGCGGGCGTTCTGATCCAGATCCCGCACAGGTACTTCGCGCGGGAAGCGTCCGGCCTCGGCTTTACGTTACCGGCTCCGGGTGAATATGGGGTCGGAATGATCTTTTTCCCAGTAGAGCGGCACCAGCGATTGCAGTGCGAAGGCGTGATCGAGAGGGTGATTCGCGAGGAAGGCCTGAGTGTTCTGGGGTGGCGCGACATCCGCACCAATCCGAACGCGATCGGGCGTGAGGCGCGCAAGAGCCAGCCTTACATCCAGCAGGTTTTCGTGGGACGCGCGCCCGGGATGGATGAAGATGCGCTCGAGCGGCAGTTGTACGTGGTCCGCAAGCGGGTGGAAGCCGAGGTCACCCAACTCGATCTCGACGATCCGGATTACTTCTACATTCCCTCACTCTCCGCGCGCACGATCATCTACAAGGGTTTGTTGCTCGCGCCCCAGATATCGAACTTCTACAGCGATCTGGCCAACCCGGAAGTGACCAGCGCACTTTGTCTGGTACACCAGCGATTTTCCACGAACACTTTTCCGGCGTGGCGGCTTGCCCATCCTTATCGCTACATCGCGCATAACGGGGAGATCAACACGGTGCGCGGCAACGCGGCCTGGATGTCAGCGCGGCAATCGATTCTGGCTTCGCCGCTGTTCGGCGACAACATCAAGAAGCTGTTCCCGGTAATCCAGCCGAACGGCAGCGACTCCGCCCAGTTCGATAATGTGCTGGAGTTGCTGGTGCAGTCCGGCCGGAGCCTTCCGCATGCGATGGCGATGCTGATTCCCGAAGCGTGGGCCAGCAATCCCCAGATGCATCCGGACAAGCAGGCCTTTTATGAGTACCACTGCTCGCTGATGGAGCCCTGGGATGGGCCCGCCTCAGTCACCTTTACCGATGGTCGCGTAATTGGCGCGACGCTCGACCGCAACGGCCTGCGCCCCGCACGCTATCTGGTGACGAAAGACGATATGGTTGTGCTGTCTTCCGAGACCGGCGTTCTGCCGGTAAAGCCGGAAGATATCCGGGAGAAGGGCCGCTTGCAGCCGGGCAAGATGTTTCTGGTGGATACGGTGCAAGGCCGCATCGTCTCGGATAAGGAGCTCAAAGCACAGCTCTACACGCGACAACCCTATGGGCAGTGGCTGGCTGATAACCAGATCAAGCTGGAGAGCCTGGCCGAACCGCCTCGTGTTCAAGCTTCCGACCATTCCACCATCCTCATGCGCCAGCGCGCGTTCGGCTATACCGATGAAGATGTGCGCATCGTCCTCGCGCCGATGGGCGGGTCCGGCGAGGAGCCGATCGGCTCCATGGGAACCGATACGCCGCTCGCGTGCCTTTCCGATAAACCACAGCCGCTGTTCAACTACTTCAAGCAGCTTTTCGCGCAGGTGACCAACCCGCCGATCGATCCTATCCGTGAGGAGATGGTGATGTCGCTCATCAGCTACATCGGCTGCGAGCGCAACATTCTGGACGAAACGCCGCTCCACTGCCATACACTCAAACTGCCGCATCCGATTTTGACGAGCCGCGATTTCGAGAAAGTCCGCCGCGTTTCCCAAGGCGATTTCCTGGCTTCGACGGTTCCCGCGCTATTCCGGCCCGCGGACGGCGCGGGCGGCTTGAAGCGGTCGCTGGATGCGCTGCGCCGCCGGGCATCGATTGCAATTCAGTCCGGATACAACGTTTTGATTCTCTCGGATCGCGGCATCGATGAAGACTACGCGCCGATCCCGAGTCTGCTGGCGCTCGCCGCCGTTCACAACCATCTGATCCGCGAAGGCACGCGCACGCAGGTAGCGTTGATCGTGGAGTCGGGTGAGCCGCGCGAGGTGATGCATTTTGCGCTGCTCATCGGATATGGCGCGAGTGCGGTTTACCCGTATGTCGCTCTCGAAACCCTGGAGGATCTCGCGCTTCGAGGATCTCTGCCGGAAGGCGTGACGTTCGACAAAGCTCAATATCACTTTGTCAAAGCCATCAATAAAGGCCTACTCAAGGTCTTCTCCAAGATGGGCATTTCCACATTGCAGAGCTACCGCGGGGCGCAGGTATTCGAAGCGATTGGCCTGAACCGGGGGCTGGTTGACGAGTACTTCACCGGTACGCAATCGCGCATTGAAGGCGTGGGGCTGGAAGTGCTGGCGCAGGAAGCAAAGATGCGCCATGCGCATGCGTTCCAGCCGGTCACCGAGAGCGACACGGAACTTGCGGTGGGCGGCACGTACCAATACCGCGTGCGCGGCGAGTATCACCTATTCAATCCGGCGACGGTCGCGAAGCTTCAGCACGCCGTTAAGCAATCGAGCTTCGAGACGTTCCAGGAATACGCCGAACTGGTTAATAACCAGAACAAACAGCTGTGCACGCTGCGCGGATTGATGGAGTTCAAGGAATCCGCCACTCCGGTACATATCGATACAGTGGAGCCGGCGCGCGAGATCGTAAAGCGCTTCGCAACGGGCGCGATGTCGTTCGGATCCATCAGCAAAGAAGCCCACGAGACCATCGCGATTGCGATGAACCGGATTGGCGGAAAATCGAACACCGGAGAAGGCGGCGAGGATGCGGTTCGCTTCAAGCCGGACGAGAATGGCGACAGCCGGCGCAGCGCGATCAAGCAGGTCGCTTCCGGGCGTTTTGGCGTGACCACCGACTACCTGGTAAACGCCGACGAATTGCAGATCAAGATGGCGCAGGGCGCGAAGCCAGGCGAGGGCGGTCAGCTTCCCGGCCACAAAGTGGATGAAGAAATCGCGCGCGTGCGACACTCGATTCCCGGCGTAGGATTGATTTCGCCTCCGCCGCATCACGATATCTACTCAATCGAGGACCTCGCGCAGCTGATTTACGACCTTAAAAACGTGAACCCCGCGGCGCGTATTTCGGTGAAGCTGGTGGCGGAGGTAGGAGTAGGCACCGTTGCGGCCGGCGTCTCGAAGGCGCATGCGGACGTGGTGCTCATCAGCGGATATGACGGAGGAACGGGCGCTTCGCCTCTGACCTCGCTCAAGCACGCCGGCGCCCCATGGGAGCTGGGGCTCGCGGAAACCCAGCAGGTACTCGTGATGAACGATCTTCGCAGCCGTATTCGCGTACAGGCCGATGGCAAGCTGCAGACGGGCCGCGATGTCGCGATCGCAGCGCTGCTTGGCGCCGAGGAGTTCGGCTTCTCGACAGCTCCACTGGTCGCCATGGGCTGCATCATGATGCGGGTGTGCCATCTGAATACTTGTCCGGTCGGTATCGCGACGCAGGATCCCGAGTTGCGCCGCAAATTCGCCGGAGCGCCGGAGAACGTGATCAATTTCTTTTTCTATATCGCGGAGCAGTTGCGGCAGATTATGGCGACCCTCGGGTTCCGCACGGTGGATGAGATGGTGGGCCGCGTGGACAAGCTCGACATGCGGAACGCGGTGGAGCATTGGAAAGCCAAGGGGCTCGATTTCTCTTCGATCCTTTACAATCCGCCCATGCCTTCCCGCATCGCGCGCCGCTGCGTAAGCGCGCAGGATCACGGCATCGACGAAGCACTGGATTACAAATTGATCGACCACGCGCGCGAGGCGATCGAACAGAAGACGCCAGTCGAGTTCAAGCTGCCAATCCGCAACACGCATCGCACAGTGGGGGCGATGCTGTCGGGCGAAATCGCCCGCCGGTACGGCTCGGCGGGCCTGCCGGACGACACGATCCATTTCCAGTTCAACGGATCCGCCGGGCAAAGCTTTGGCGCGTTTCTGGCCAGAGGAGTAACTCTCGAACTGGAAGGCGATGCGAACGACTACGTCGGGAAAGGCCTTTCGGGCGGCCGCGTGATTGTGTATCCGCCAAAGGCTTCCACCTTCGTGCCGGAGGAAAATATTCTGGTTGGGAACGTGGTGCTTTACGGCGCAACGTCCGGCGAAGCATTCTTCAACGGTGTGGCCGGCGAAAGGTTCGCCGTGCGCAATTCGGGTGCGTCGGTCGTGGTGGAAGGCACGGGTGACCACGGTTGCGAATACATGACCAACGGCCTGGTGATCGTGCTTGGCCGCACGGGCCGGAACTTCGCGGCGGGCATGTCGGGCGGCATAGCTTACGTGCTCGATGAGACGGGGAACTTCGCCAAAGAACGCTGCAACCGCGCCTCGGTGGATCTGGAGCAGATCTTCGATCCCCAGGACCAACAGCTGCTGCGGCGTTGGGTAGCGAAACACTATGAAGCGACGGGCAGTCCGCGGGCTAAGTGGATCCTGGACGACTGGCTCAACATGCTGCCGAAATTCGTGAAGGTGTTTCCGCAAGAGTACAAGCGCGTGCTGACGCACAAGATGCACAAGCCCGTGCAGCAGCAGTTGGCGGTGCCGGTGGTCCTGGAGCAGGTGGTGGTCAATGGGTAAGGCGACGGGGTTCAAGGAGTTCGCGCGAGAGACGCCTCGGCGCCGCCCCGTCATCGAGCGGGTCAACGATTATTTCGAGATCTATCTCGATATGCCGGAAGATCACGTCCGCACGCAGGGCGCACGCTGCATGGATTGTGGCGTGCCGTTCTGTCACAACGGGTGTCCCGTCAACAACATCATTCCGGATTGGAATGACATGGTGTACCGCGGGCGTTGGAAAGAGGCCATCCGGACGCTCCATGCAACAAACAATTTCCCGGAGTTCACGGGGCGCATCTGCCCTGCTCCGTGCGAAGCCGCATGCGTGCTCGGCATCAACGAGCCCGCGGTGACCATTAAACAAATCGAGAAGAGCATCATCGAGCGGGCGTGGGAGGAAGGCTGGGTTGTGCCGGAACCGCCCACGCATCGCACGGGCAAGCGAGTCGCTGTGGTTGGATCCGGACCAGCGGGTCTTGCCGCCGCGCAGCAACTCTGCCGGGCCGGTCACTGGGTTACCGTGTTCGAAAAGGATGACCGCATTGGCGGGCTGCTGCGCTATGGTATTCCGAACTTCAAGATGGAAAAGATTGTTCTCGACCGGCGTCTGAAGCAGATGGAAGCGGAAGGCGTCGAATTCGTAGTGAATCAGCACGTCGGGGCCGATGTCGCGGTTGAGGATTTACGGAAACAGTTCGACGCCATCCTGCTTTCCGGCGGCGCGCAGGATCCGCGCAACCTGAACGTGCCAGGACGTGAGCTGAAGGGCATCCACTACGCCATGGAGTTCCTGCCGCAGCAAAACAAGGTGAACGAAGGCGACCGCATTGCGGATCAGATCTCGGCGGCCGGCAAGCGGGTCGTTATCATTGGCGGGGGAGATACAGGCGCGGATTGCCTCGGCACCTGCCATCGCCAGAAGGCGCTCTCCATCCATCAGTTTGAGCTGATGCCGAAGCCGCCGGACACCCGGGCGCCCTCCACGCCATGGCCGCTGTGGCCAATGCAGCTTCGCATTGAAGGCGCGCACGAAGAAGGCGGCATACGCGACTGGAGCATCGCGACCACTCACTTCAGCGGGGACGAGAACGGCAATCTGAAACAACTGCATGGAGCGCGCGTGGGGCCCCCGCCGAAGTTCGAGCAGATCGCGGGCAGTGAATTCAGCATGGATGCGGATCTTGTGCTGCTTGCCATGGGTTTCACGGGCCCGATCAAACAAGGGCTGTTGGCGGATCTTGGCGTTAGACTCGATCCGAGGGGGAATGTCGCAGCCGACGAGAACTATATGTCGTCCGTTCCCGGAGTTTTCGCGGCGGGCGACATGCGGCGGGGACAGTCGCTCGTGGTCTGGGCGATCGCCGAAGGCCGCAAGGCGGCGCGCGGCATCGACACGTACCTGATGGGCGATAGCAGTCTGCCGAACTAACCTGGCGAGGAAGGCAGGCCACAAAAGGCGATCGCCTGCCCCACGCAGCTTTTGTAAGATGAATGACAGCCGTGCCGTGCGACCATGGGCGGGCACGCGTCATCAAAACAATGAATCCAGTGTCCGTTCGAGAAGCATCAACTGATCTTTTGTCCCAGATCGGCAATACGCCGCTGCTGCGGCTCGCTACGCTCACCAGGGAAATGCCGGGCGTGGAAATCTACGGGAAAGCGGAATACTTCAATCCTGGCGGATCGGTAAAAGACCGGCCGGCCATGAACATGATCCGCGAAGGGGAATGCTCGGGCAAGCTGGATCGTACAAAAATCATTCTGGATTCAACAAGCGGGAACACGGGAATCGCCTACGCTATGATCGCGGCCGCGAAAGGGTACAAGGTAAAGCTGTGCCTGCCTTCGAACGCCTCGCTCGAGCGCAAGCGCATTTTAAAGGCTTACGGGGCGGAAATAGTTTTCACGGATCCGGCCGAAGGTTCCGACGGCGCCATCCGTAGAGTGCGTGAAATCTTCGCGGCGGATCCGGATCGCTACTTCTATCCGGATCAGTACAATAATCCGGCGAACTGGCAGGCACACTTCGAAACTACCGCCCCCGAAATCATCCACCAGACCGGCCGGCGGATCACACATTTCGTTACGTCGGTTGGAACCAGCGGGACGTTCGTGGGTGTGACGCGAAGGCTCCACCGTGATCTGCCCGGCGTTGAGTGCATTTCGGCGCAACCGGCATCCGGGTTCCACGGCCTGGAAGGCCTGAAGCACATGCCAACGGCGATCGTGCCCGGCATTTACGACCCAGCGCTCGCGAACGAGAATATCTGGCTCGAGACCGAGGACGCGTATCGCATGGTGAAGCGCCTGGCGCGCGATGAAGGCGTGCTCGTCGGGATTTCGTCCGGCGGCAATGTCACAGCGGCGCTACAGATTGCGCAACGGCTCCATTCCGAGAAGAAGCGTGGAGTGATCGTAACGGTGCTTTGCGATGGCGCGGATAAGTATCTGAGTGAATCCTTTTGGGACGCGGAATGATTGAAATAGAGTTGCAACCCTGGCAGCAGATGACGGCTCACGCGGAAGCGACGTATCCGAACGAGTGCTGCGGCGCCATGCTCGGATCCACTGATGAGAACGGCAAGACAGTCACAGTCGCGCTGGCTCTCGACAACGCATCGACCGGGTCCCAGCGAGCCCGCTACGAGTTGCGGCCGGAAGACCTGCTAAAAGCCGACCGCGAAGCGCGGAGCCGGAAGCTGGAACTCATCGGGATCTACCATTCGCATCCCGATTGCGACGCCTATTTTTCTGAAACAGATCTCAAGAACTCCTGCCCGTGGTATTCGTTCGTTGTCCTTTCTGTGCAGCGCGGTCGCTTCGATCACGCGAACTGCTGGTTGCCGGATGCCGAACAGACCCACGCGGAGAAAGAAGAATTATCATGGCCAAAATCCTGATCCCAACGCCGTTGAGGCAATATGCCGACAAGAAAGATTCCTTGGAGGCGCCCGGTTCTACCGTGGGCGAAGTGCTCGCCGCTGCTACAGCCCAGCACCCGGACCTGCGCAAGCAGATTTATACTGAGGAAGGCAAGCTGCGCAGCTTCGTCAACGTGTACCTGAACGACGAAGACATACGTTATCTGGACAAGGACAAGACTGCCGTCGGCGCGAACGATACGTTGTCCATTGTGCCGAGCATCGCCGGGGGATGGGCCGGCGAACGAGCATGAGTACGGAACTCAACCAGGAAGAAATTCTTCGCTATAGCCGCCACCTGATCATGCCGGAGGTCGGCATGGAAGGTCAGGTCAAGCTGAAGAACGCGAGTGTGCTGCTGGTCGGCACGGGCGGGTTGGGCGCGCCGCTCGCCATGTACCTTGCGGCGGCGGGCGTAGGCCGCATCGGCCTGGTGGATTTCGATGTTGTCGATCATACGAACCTGCACCGGCAGGTGATTCACGGCACGAAGGACGTGGGACGCCCGAAGATCGATTCTGCGATTGAAACCATGCGCGACATTAATCCGAATGTCGTGACAGATCGGCACGAGGTCGCTCTGACCAGTGAGAACGCGCTTGAGATATTGAAGGACTACGACCTGGTAGTCGATGGAACGGACAACTTTCCTACTCGCTATCTGGTAAATGATGCGTGCGTGCTGCTGAAGAAGCCGAACGTGTATGGATCGATCTTCCGCTTCGAAGGCCAGTCGACAGTATTCGCGGTCGAGGGCGGACCTTGCTATCGATGCCTGTATGCCGAGCCGCCTCCCGCGGGTCTGGTGCCAAGTTGCGCGGAAGGCGGCGTTCTTGGGATCCTCCCAGGAATTATAGGGTTGATCCAGGCTACCGAAGCGGTAAAGCTGATTTTAGGGGCGGGTGAACCACTCGTCGGGCGCTTGCTTCTCTACGACGCGTTGACCATGCGGTTCCGCGAACTGAAATTGCGCCGGAATCCGGAATGTCCCGTTTGCGGAGATCACCCGACCATTACGAAGCTGATCGATTATCAGGAGTTCTGCGGAGTACCACAGCAGACCGCAGTGCCCGCCACCGCGGAAGGCGATATCGAGCCGGCGGAAGTGAAGGCGAAGATCGACAGGGGTGACAATTTCGTGCTGTTGGATGTGCGCGAGCCTCACGAATATCGAATCGGTAATATTCCTAAGGCAAACCTGATTCCGCTCGGAGACCTGGAGAAGAGGCTGGGGGAATTAAGCCCGAACGACGAGATAGTCGTCCACTGCAAGACCGGCGGTCGCAGCTCAAAGGCTGTTGAACTCCTGCAGAAAAAAGGGTTCAAACGGGCTAGAAACATGAAGGGCGGCATTCTCGCATGGAGCGATAAGGTCGACCCTTCAGTTCCGAAGTATTAAGCCGCTTGTGCCTCTAAATCGCCCGGCGACCGGTTACCAGTTGAACGACGACGACGACAATCGCCAACACCAGCAGTAAGTGGATGAAACCTCCGAAAACGGCTCCCGTGACAAGACCGAGCAGCCAGAGGACCAACAGGATTACGAAGATAGTCCAGAGCATCATGTTCTCCTGTCGCGATTGAAAGCATTTATCGTGCCAACTGGCGTTGGCGTTCAAAGCAGCTATCCGGCAGAAGCCGGTATACAAGCGCGATAGAGACCAGGTGCATCAACCCGGCAAGTAGGAAAACAGGCGAATAAGAGAAGTAGCGGACGACGTATCCAGTCCCCAGATTGGCCAACATCCCTCCCACCGCTCCGCCCATCCCGGAAAACCCTGCGACCGTGCCGACTTCGTGCCCTGGGAACATATCCGTGGGCAACGTCTGCAGATTGGACGTCCACAACGAGTGACCGAACGTCACAAAACAAGTCGCGCCGATCGCCATCCAGGCCTCCGGAAAATAGGGCGCGAAGATCGCCATGGGCATACAGAGCGCACCCGCCAGCATGATGCTCTTCCGCGCTTTCGGCAGGGGCCATCCGGCACGCATCAACCGGCCGGAAAGCCACCCGCCGAACACATAGCCGATTCCGCCGAATACAAACGGCACCCAGGTATAACGTCCGATCATCGTGAGATCGAACCCGCGCTCCTTCTGCAGATATTCGGGCAGCCAGAAGATCACGAAATAGATCACCGGGTCGGTAAAAAAGCGCGCCACGATGAGCGTCCAGCATCCGCGCGCGCGGAGCAGGTGGCGCCAATCGACCCGTTCTCCCGCCGGACGCGCCTCATCCGGGGGCGCGACGTGATCTTTCAACTCGGCATATTCACTGGCGCGCAGCAACCGGTTCTTGTGCGGCGGGTCGTAGAGGATGAGCCATGCCGCCAGCCAAACCAGACCGACAGCTCCCGTACACAAGAATGCGAATCGCCAGCCAAAGGCGTTCGTAAGAGTGGCGATCACCACGCCGGAGAGCGCGGCGCCCACGGATGAGCCCGCATTGAAGATACCAACGCCCAGGGCACGCTGGCGCGCCGGAAACCACTCGCCGATCGCTTTCGTAGCCGCAGGCCAATTACCGGGTTCGCCGAGGCCCAGCAGGAATCGCGCGCCTGCGAGGGACCAGGTACCCTGAATCGCGGCGTGCAGCATCGCGGCCACGGACCAGAAGCCGATGAACAGACTGAACCCGCGCTTTGAGCCAAGCCGGTCCACGATATATCCCGAACCGGCGTACATGATGGCGTAGGCGAGAAAAAATGCGACTAGGCTGTACGAATAGTCTTGCTCGTTCAATCCGAACTCGCCGCGAATCTTTTTCGAAACGACGGCCAGCGCGCCGCGGTCAAGATAATTGATCGCGGTGGCCAGGAACAGCATACCGGCTAAAATCCAGCGGAGGTGAGGAATCTTCACAAGCGAATACTCTATCGCGTAAGAAGCGGTCCGGTCGCGCTTTGCTAAAATCAGTACAGTCGTTCCTCGTCAAGACGCGCCAAACCTAAAAGTTATTCATGCCGTTTAACATTCAACCGATTCGTGAGTTTCTGGTCCGTCCCTCGCTGCCCCCGGCATTAGCACGTATGTCAGAACTTGCTTACAATCTCCTATGGAGTTGGGAGCCGACTATCCGCGCCTTGTTCCGGCGCTTGGATGGGGAGATGTGGAAGGACGTCGGCTATAACCCGGTCGCCATGCTGGGCCGGGTTTCGCAGGCCGCCCTGGAACGGGCTGCCGCGGACCCGAGATATAGAACCCTTTACGA
The DNA here is from genome assembly GCA_025462965.1 of Bryobacterales bacterium. Lineage (GTDB taxonomy): Bacteria > Acidobacteriota > Terriglobia > Bryobacterales > Bryobacteraceae > JALYXI01. The sequence goes on along the minus strand of JAOAPQ010000667.1, from coordinate 3,804 downwards.
CAGGGCGTGTGAACGGTATGACGCTCACATGAAAAGGATCGCGTCCAACCCGGACGGTAAGCTGATTGCATACTTCTCGGCGGAGTACGGACTTACGGAATGCCTGCCGATTTATTCCGGCGGCTTGGGCGTGCTTTCCGGGGATCATCTGAAGTCATCGAGCGACATCGATCTGCCGCTGGTGGGAGTTGCGCTGCTCTACCAACACGGCTACTTCCGGCAGTTCCTGAACGCGGACGGATGGCAGCAGGAGCGGTATCCCGAGAACGACTTTTATACCCTGCCGATCAAACCAGTGCGCGGTCCGGACGGCAATCCGCTGAAAGTAGCAGTGGGTCTCCCGACCGGTACGCTCACCATCAAAGTGTGGGAGATCGAGGTCGGGCGCGTGAAGCTGTTCCTGCTCGATACAAATATTCCGGATAACGTCCGGCCCGAAGACCGGACGATTACCGATCAGCTCTATGGCGGCGACAATGAAACGCGCATCCGGCAAGAGATTGTGCTCGGAATCGGCGGTTTGCGGGCTCTGAATGCCATGGGTATCGAACCCACGGTGTATCACATGAATGAAGGACATTCGGCTTTTCTCGCGCTCGAGCGTATCCGGGTTTTCATTGAGAAGCACGGCTTAACGTTCGAAGAGGCACTGGCAGCCACTCGGACGAACAACGTTTTCACCACCCATACGCCCGTGCCCGCCGGCATCGACCTGTTCGATCCCGGTATGATGTACCACTTTTTTCAGAGTTACTGCCGCGAAGCCTCGATTGATTTCGACAAGTTCATGGAGTTGGGCCGCCGCAATCCGGAGGACCGCGGCGAGCGTTTCTCCATGGCGATTCTCGCTCTGAAGACTTCCGCCTACCGGAATGCGGTCAGCAAACTGCATGGAGCAGTTTCGCGCGAGATGTGGCACGAGCTCTGGCCGCAGATACCGGTGTCCGAGATTCCAATCACGCATGTGACCAACGGCGTGCATCTGCCGAGCTGGTTGAACGGCGATCTGGCCGATTTGTTCGATCAGTATATTGAACCCGGCTGGCGCGAACACCATACAAATTCTGAATCGTGGAAGCTAGTGAAAGAAATTCCGGATGAGGAATTGCTGGAAGCTCATCGCAGGCGGAAGCGCCGACTGATCGGGTTTATTCGCGAGCGCCAGAAAGCATCTGCGCAGCGCCGCAAGGTCTCGGGAGTCGAACTCCGTTATGCGGGCGAAGTGCTCGATCCAAATGCGCTCACCATTGGCTTCGCGCGGCGTTTTGCCACTTACAAGCGTGCCACGCTGCTGTTCCGGGACGTAGCACGCCTGAAGAAGATTTTGTCCGATCCGGACCGGCCCGTTCAGATTGTGATCGCGGGCAAGGCCCACCCCAAGGATCAGCCGGGCAAGTCTTTCATTCGAGAAATCGTGCAACTTTCGCGAGACCCGGAACTCTGGAAGCACGTCGTATTTGTCGAGGACTACGACATGAAGATCGCGCGCGAGATGGTGCAGGGCGTCGATATCTGGCTGAACACCCCGCGGCGCGGGGAAGAGGCTTGCGGTACCAGCGGCATGAAGGCCGCGATGAATGGCGTTCTGAACTTGAGCATCCTGGACGGTTGGTTCGATGAAGCGTACGAAACATCCGGCGGGTGGGCAATCGGCGACCGCGAGGACTATGCCGAAGACCAGGACGGATTGCACGCGAGCGCGATCTACTATCTGCTGGAAAAAGAGATCGTGCCGGCCTTTTATGACCGCCGTGAACAGGCCAGCTCATCCGAATGGGTCCGCCGAATGAAACAGACCATCATGGACCTGACTCCAGACTTCGATTGCCGCCGGATGGTTGCGGAATACAACAGCGCACTGTACGAACCCGCGCACAAGGCGTTTGTCGCCATGCGCGGCGGAAATTATCAGAAAGCCAAAGATTTGGCCGGCTGGAGCTCGAAGGTCCGTGCCGTTTGGGACCGGGTCAACTTCGTGGAAGCGGGTCCATCGCCCATTGGGCCGGTTACCAGCGGCAGGACGGTTCCCGTGCGGGCGGCGGTGGAAATGGCGGGTCTGGAGCCCGCGGATGTTCGCGTGGAGGTGGTGCTAGGCAAGGTGGGAGCTAATGGGAGCCTGGAGGAGACGGACGTGATCCTCTTGCCTGCCACAGAACACGTCGGATCTGTGACCGTTTTCGCCACTGAGTTGACGCCCCAGTATACCGGCCGTTTAGGGTATGCTTTACGCATCAGCCCCAATCACTTTGACGATCCGAGGACGAGGCCGTGCACAAGTCTGCTGAAATGGGGCAACCTCTAAGACTTCCTCTTTGGATCGAAAGATATATGGCAATCCAAATCAAAGCGTGGTAAATATGTACTTGCAGCCCTGGAGGGTCCCGCGCCTCTCGCGTGTTTCCGGTTCAAACCGCTGTTTCGGCCCTCCCGCTGACCCCATTCTGCAATTCTTTCCCATTTGTAATGGCTTCAAACGGATTTTCTGGTTGAATTCGCACCTCACGGTAATCGATTAGGCCAAGGAGCACCCTTCCTGCATGGACGGCGATCGCAAATATTCACAACGTGGTTATCAGGACTCGGACCGCAACGGCTCCAAACCCTTCCGGAATGGTGATGACCGTAAGTCACAAGGTCCCCGTCCGCCTATCGACGTAACGGGCCCCCGTTTACCGCGGCTGGTCCAGGCCGTCACAGCATCGCGCTGTTTCAATTGCGCGACCCAGATTGCCGCAAGCACGGACTTGAACGCCGTATGTCCGAAGTGCGGCGTGAAGCTGCATTGCTGCAAACAGTGCGCCCACTTCGAACCTTCCACCCGGTTCCAATGCTTGAAACCGATTCCCGCCAGAATCCCGTTAAAGGATCAGGCCAATGAATGTACGCTGTTCTCGCCGCGAGTGACCGTGGCGCGAGACTCGTCCAGCCATCCTTCCAGGACACCCGTTCCCGACTTGAACACGGTCGCTCCCAAAACAGCGGATGATGCACGAAGCGCGTTCGACCGGCTCTTCAAGAAGTAGATTTTTTTGCCGACGTTTACCCCCGGTTATCGGCATAGCTCCGTCGCGCTGCCGAATAAATGTTAAATTGGATAAATTCCTTTTCCAAGAAAACGACTATTCAAATGCGTAAAGCTCTCATAACGGGAATTACTGGACAGGACGGCTCTTATCTCTCCTCCTTTCTGCTCTCCAAGAACTACGAGGTGCACGGGATTCTGCGGCGCGCGAGCACGTTCAATACGGAACGGATCTCGCACATGTACCGCGACCCGCACGACCCCGCGGCGCGGCTTTTCCTGCACTACGGAGATCTGACGGATGGCAGTTCCCTCCGGCGGATCTTGCACAAAGTGCAGCCCGATGAGGTTTATAATCTCGGCGCGCAATCGCACGTTAAGGTTTCTTTTGAGCAGGCGGAGTATTCCGCCGACGTGGTGGCCACTGGAACTCTGAGGCTGCTGGAATCTTTGCGCGATTACATGGCCGTCACCGGACGGCAGGTTCGGATTTATCAGGCGGGGTCTTCGGAAATGTTTGGTGCAGCGAAGCCGCCCCAGAGCGAAGCAACCGAATTTTATCCCCGCAGTCCTTACGCAGTGAGCAAGGTCGCCGCGCACTGGTATTGCGTGAATTACCGTGAAGCCTATGGAATGTTTGTCTCGAACGGCATTCTGTTTAATCACGAATCCCCTATGCGGGGCGAGACATTCGTCACACGAAAGATCACGCGCGCTTTGGGTCGTATCAAGTTGGGCTTGCAGAAAACGCTGTTCCTTGGCAACCTGGAATCGAAGCGTGA
>JAOAPQ010000579.1 GCA_025462965.1 Bryobacterales bacterium | reverse complement strand
TCGATCTGGCGAAGGCGCGCTACGATCTGGGCTTGAGCTCGATCGTGGAACTCAGCCAGGCTCAGCTCAACAAGACCTCGGCCGAGATTGCGTCTGCCTCGGCGAAATTCGACTATGCCTTGCAGCGTGCGGTCCTGGATTTTCAAACCGGGGTGGTGCGATGAAGCCTTTCGTGACCTACCTTCTCCTTGGTGCTGAACAACCACAAACACGTGGGACAGACCATCGCCTTTCGTGGCCTGTCTTTTTCCTTGTTACCGAACAACCACAGACGACAAAAAACGATCGCCTGTGCCACGTGTGACCGGCCTTCTCCTTACCGCTGAAGAGTCACTTACTAACGTCCGACGACCTTCCGCACGTCGGTATTGTCGTAATCATCCGTCACGCGCACTGCAATAGTATGCTCCCCTGCGGGCGCGGCGATGGCTAAGTCATAGTCCAGCGCCAGCGAATCGGAGAGCTTGCCCACCGGGTCAACGAGCGTCCATTCTCCACCGTCGAGCGAATACTCCGCCCGCTTGATCACATTGAGCGAATCCGCGGCGTGAAAGTGGACTCGCAGCGTTCCGCCTTCCCGCACCGCGCGCAAAGCCGAGATCTCGGGTGGCGTGTTATCGATAATGAACGGCGCGCTCATCTCGCTTGCGGTCAACGCGTCTACCTTCACATTCGCCGGCGAATCGGAGGCGGTTACGCGCAGGCGGTAATCGCCATCGGGAAACGCCGTCGAATCGTAGCTCATGTGCTTTTCACGGATCTTATCTGCCAGCGGCTTCCACTCTTTCTCCTTGGTTCCCTTGATCTCCACCGTGTAGATGAGCGCGTCGCCATTCTCATCGGACGCGGTCCATCGGGCTCCCAGCCAGCCTTTCGCTGATTGCATCGAGTTGCCGCCCAGATCGAGCGAAGCCGAAGGGGCGGCGGTCGTCTGGTGCTTGCCCATTGGCGGCAAATTGATCATCGCGGGCGTAGCGAGCGGCGAAGCCGGCGCCGGGAATTTATAATTCACCGGCGTGATGTCGATGTCTTCCACTTTCGGTGCAATGTTGCGGGGGAGGTATGAGACTTCCACCGCGTCCAGATCGGCGCCGCCGCTCAGCGTCGCCTTCCATTGCACGAAGCGTGCCGCCGGCACCGATGGCTTATCGCCTGCAGCGGTAGTCACTGGAACCGACCAGGCGCTCCAATTGTTGTCAGGACGGTCGAGGTTGCCCGTACGCGCGCAGACGGAGATTTTCCCGCCGTGCTCCTCGCCCTCGTACTTCACGCGTCCCCATTGCGAGAACTGCCCGGAATCGAACGTGTCGCTCTCGATCGATCCTTCGTTCTCCAGGCCCGGCCCGAAGCGAAAGACCTTCCCGACATTCCCGGTAGCCGCATATACGCCGCCGCCAGGCGCCGGAGCCAGCGCCGTGATCTGGCTGGAGACGACCGTGAGCAGCGAGGTGTAAAGAGACGGCGAATCGATCCGGTACAGCGTCCCCTTGTTCCCGGCCCCCAGCAGCGCGCGTCCCTCCGCATCGAAGCCGATCGCGTACACCGTATCCCGCCCACCCGTCCAGACTCTCTCCGGACGGCCATCGGGGTAAATCCGGTACACGTCCGTTCCCGCGCCCGGCCCAGGTGAACTCTGAACGGTTGCAGCGGCCGACGGGCTCGAGGGCGCTTTCAATCCAGGCTCGGAAGCCGATGAGATTGAGACTTGAACGGAGCCGGATGAACCGGCCGGAGCTGAGGGTGGCGCCGAACTGCCGCCAACTCCCTGCGTTCCCGCCCCGGCGGCATAGATGGAACCATCCTTCGCCGCTGCCACCGCGGTCACCTCACGCTTCGACATTTGATAGAGCACGAAGCCCTTGCCATCGGCGCCGACGCGAATCACGAGGCCGCCCGGGTCGGTGCCGACGATCAGATCGCCCTTCGCATCGAAGGTCAGCGACCGCGCGTGCGTCTGTTCCGTTTTGAAGAACACCGAGCCCTTGCCGTTGCGATCAACGCGATGTACTTCGCCCTGGTCGCCCGTCGCGACGAACAGGTCGCCGCGCGGCCCGAAAGCCATGGCCCAGGTGTACTTCTGCTTGGGGTTGTAGAACTCCGAGCTCTTGCCATCCGTGCCGATCTTATAGATCTTTCCATCCGGCGAGGTGCCAACAAACACCTGGTCGTGGCTGTCGATCGCGATTGCGTGGATTTCGAGCGCATCGAATTCCGCGATCTTCTTATGGACTCCCGCCGGCGTGACGGAATAGAGTTTCGCTCCGGGACCTCCACCGGTGTATAGCGTGCCGTGCGAGTCCAAGGCCAGCGCCCATAAATAAGCCGACGACGCGTCGAAGATCTCCGCCGATTTCGGCGCGAGACTCAGCCGGCCATCGCTGCGAATCGAGAGACTGTGCAGGTTGCCCTTCTCAAAATCCGCGTAGTCTGATTGAGTCCAGGTCTTCGTCGTTCCGCCCAGGCACAGTGCCGCGGATAGTAAAACCAGCGCCGCGGGGCGGACGCTTTTCTGTTTGTAAGTCAATTTATTTCAGTCTCTACTTCACGGTGAAGCGGAGCGAATAGCTCCCGCTCACCACGTAATCGAACGGCAGCACCATTTGCTGCGAAGCGCTTTCGGGCGTCGTCAGGATGGAGCGACTGGAAGCGCGCCCGGCCTGCATGACGTTCAGCACGGAAGAAGGCAGGCTCGGCATCGTCTTGTCGTCGTAGTATGCGGTTGGAGCCGCATCCACCAGCGACACATAGAGCTTGTCGTTCGTGCGTTCCTGGTTGATCAGTGAGATCGCCTGGGGAATATCGATATACCGGTCCAAAACCCCGGCGATGCTCTGCATGCGATTCACCGTATCGGCATCGCTCAGCAGAATCCGGTGCTCGCCTTTCGACAGGCCGTCCGGCATGCGGATCTGGAAATCGCGCTCGATGCGCTCGCCGCGATACGGCCGCAGGAATACCTTCACCGGCAGCACATCGCCCGGGCGCACTTCGGTGGAAGCCGCCCACGCGTTCTCGATGGTCGCGACGCGGCGCTCGGGCAGCAGATCCACGGTAACGTCGACGCGTTTCAACTGCGGGGTGTTCACGGCGTTCAAATACAGGCGGTTGAACTTGTCACCCCACCATCCTGCCAGCATCATCGGCGCGGGCATGGGCGCTTCGCCCGAGGCCTGCATAGTGGTCATATCCAGACTCTTCTGTCCGTCCAGATCCACCTTGCCCGAGAGGCGGTAGGTTGCCTCATCCTTGAATTCGTTGTCGCCAGACAGCGAATTGAAGAGCGTCATCATCATCAGGTAAGGCGTCCACTTCTGGTGCTGAAAAACGTTGAAGTGAAAATCCTTCTCGGACCGCACAGTGTTGTTTTCGCCAAACGACTTTATCTTCACGGTCACTGGAATCATCGGCGATTCCATCCCCAGAACGCCCATGATCCCGCTATGCCGGTCCTGGTGCAGCGATCCGACGATCTCTGTCGCGTTCGCCATCTTGTTCGGCTGGTACGTCGAGGAAAGCACCGTGAGCACTTCGCCCTTGCTCATCGGCATATCCACCGGGCCCAGGTTGAAGAAGGGATGTCCGAACGCCAGCACGCGCTTCCCGTCGTTATAGGTAACCGTGCCGAGTCCGGTGACGCTCATGTCGCCAGAAACCAACACGCCCGCGACGCTTTGTCCCGGCTGCAGCGAGCTCTCCCAGCCGACCGCAGGTTTGGAAGCGCGCAAGGAACTGCCGGCGCCGCCCATCACAGGCGTGATGCCCAGGTTCTGCAGCATCGGCCCAAACTCTGTCAGCACGCTGCTATTGAAACCGGAGAAAGTCAGCGGCGTGTCGATAGGGACCATGCCTGGCGCTCCGCCCATCACAGGGGCTGCGCCCTTTGCTTTGTCGGGCGCGCGCGCGTCGAGCGGCCGCGATTTGTCCAGGTCGTTGATTTCCAGCATCAGCTCGATCGGCGTGATCCCGCAGATGGCGTCCGGCGAAAACACGCTCAGCCGCAAGGCCACGGCGCCGATCAGCTTCCCATCGATATAGACGGGGCTGCCGCTCATGCCGCCGGCGACGCCGGTCTGCAGCGCTTTACCGCCCATCTTGCCCACGATAATGTCCTGGCCGGGGCCCCACATGTTCTTCCATGCGCCGACGATTTCGATCGGCACCGGCTCGGGTTCCGTTCCCTGAAATACCGTCCATGCAACGGCTTTCATCCCGGGCTTCACATCGGAAGCTTTCATGATTGTTACCTTGCCGGCCTTGGGAGGCATCTCACCGGCGGAGCAAAGAAAGGGCGTAACGGCCGCAAGCGCAAAGGCCGCCGCGGCAGCTTGAACATTCATCTAGGGGTGGACTCCAGTTTCTTCAGTTTACTAGATGCGGCGGAAACGATACTGTTACCGTTTTTTTGATCTGGACTTTTTTTGATTTACCCTCTAGGAATGCTCAGGCGCTCCCTCCTGCTCTCATTTCCGCTGCCGCTTCTGGCGCAAGCACCCATGCCCACTACACCCCTCGACCGGCTCCGGATCTCCATCGAGCGCATCACCCGCTCTGTGAACGCGAAATGGGGCATTTACCTGAAATGCCTGGAGACGAAGGAAGAACTCGCGCTCAACGCGACGGACCAGATGGACACCATGAGCACGATCAA
>JAOAPQ010000569.1 GCA_025462965.1 Bryobacterales bacterium | reverse complement strand
CGAAAAGCAATTTCCTACTATGGCCGTATTGCTCCGGTGCGGAACAGGCGAACGGTAAGGACGACGATTGTTCCGTTAACTTCAAGTACGGAATGAAGCGAGACTTCAATCGGTGGCTCGCGAGCCTCGGGCCTTCCGCGCCGGTCAAGACGCTCAGGGAGCTACAGCAATGGAATGTGACGCACGCGAAGGCTGGCGCGATCAGGTACGGTCAATCGAGAATCGATATTTCGGAGGAGATGGACGTGGAAGCCGATCGCGCGCGTAACGAAGCCGACGTCGCAAAAGATAGTCGACTCAGCCGCACGAACGGCATTGACGCGGTTCTTCAGTCTAATCGTCTGGATGCGATTTTGACACCGGGGTCAACCGGGGCTGACCTCGCCGCGCGGGCGGGATATCCGCTCATCGTGGTGCCGTTTGGGATGGTCCCGAACGTGCCGCAGGGGCAGCCGCTTCCCGCGAACTTTCCCGCGCGGCCAGTTCCCTTCGGAGTGGGTTTCACCGGAGCGGCCTGCAGCGAACCACGCTTGCTTGCGATCGCATACGCTTTTGAGCAGGCGACCAGGCGCCGCGTGCCGCCGCCATCTACGCCCTAGTACGGAAAATTTTTCGCAGCCGCTGTCGATCTGGAGAACCATCGTTCGTCATTGGGGCGTGGGAAAGAATATCCCAAAAGGAGCTATCAATGAGAACACATCTCTTCCTGATTGCAGGTCTGTTACTAACCCCAGCGGCGGTCAACGCGGCTGAAACCCAAACGACAATGGATTCCAAGGCCGCCTTCGCCCGCCTGAAAGGCCTGGTCGGCGAATGGCAGGCGGACACCTCCAAGGGAAAGGTTCGCGTCAGCTATGAGTTAATCGCCGGAGGTACATCTCTTGTGGAACGCGACTCGTCCGATAAGATGCCTGTGATGGTGACCGTTTACCACATGGATGGTAACCGTCTGCTGCTGGAACATTACTGTATGGCGGGAAATCAGCCGCGCATGGAGGCGCGGAGTTTCGATGCGGAGACCGGCGAATTGCACTTCCAGTTTCTCGATGCGACCAATCTTGCGAACAGGAATGCCGGCCATATGCACAGCGCGACCTTTCATATCGCCGATAGCGAGCATGTAAGCGCTGACTGGGATTTCTTCGAAGACGGCCAGCGGAAAATGACCGAAAGCTTTAGCTACACGCGCGTAAAATAAGGAGAAAACAATGTCTCAATATATGATTTTGCTCTATGACGATCCCTCGGTATGGACCAAACTCAGCCCCGAGGAGATGCAGAAGGCCATGGAAAAGTACATGGCATGGGGGAAGAAGCCTTTCACGCTGGGCGGCAAGCGACTGACGCAGGACGCAGGCCGCGTGATGCGGACGCAGGGTGGCCAGCCGCACACGATGGACGGGCCTTACAGCGAAACGAAGGAAGTCCTCGGCGGTTTCTATACGATCGAAGCGGCCGATTACGATGAGGCGGTAGAGCGTACGCTCGATCATCCGCACCTGCAGTTCGGCACGATCGAAGTGAGGCAGATCTTCGGGACATGAGCGGCCGCTGCCCGGTCTCCATCGATGGTCTTCAGCCGAAGACCCTATGATGGAGATGGGCCGGTGCATAAGCGAGAGCAGATTATCGAAGCCGCCGGGCGCGTGTTCCGGGCGAAAGGACTTTCCCGGACGACGACTCGGGAGATCGCGCGAGAGGTCGGGTGCGCGGACGGGACACTGTATGTGCACTTCGACGATCGCATCGCCCTGTTCCTGGCAGTTCTGGAGCAGAATCTGCCCGGCTTCCTGAAGCCGCTCGAAGCGCTGGCGCAGCAGGTGGGGCGCCGGACGGTTCGGGCCAATCTGGAAGCCGTGCTGCACGGAGCGCTGGAGTTTCAGGACCAGATGCTGCCCATGATTACGTCCCTCTTCGCGGAGCCGGAGCTGCTAAAAGCACACAGGGATGTGCTCCGGCGCCGGAATATGGGGCCGCACCGGTCGCTGCAGGCCGTGGAGGACTATCTTCGGGCGGAGCAGGAGACCGGACGCGTGGGGAGAGGTTGCGATCCGCGCGCGGCCGCGTTCATGCTGCTCGGCGCGTGCTTCTATCGCACGTTCCTGGACCACCTGATGGGCGAATCGCACGCGCCGCCGCGTGCCCGCTTTGTGAGAGACGTAGTGAGCTCGCTGAACTTGGGCGCTCTACCAAAGGCCCAGCACCTTCCACCAGAGCGGGCCGATGCCGAGCCATAGCACAATGTTCAATAACGAGACGATAAAGCCGAGGCGCCACCATACGGCCTGCGTTAGATACCCGGCCCCGAAGTAAACGGGCGCCGAGCCCGTGCCATAGTGCGTGAGGCCGGCGTTCAGGTTGGAGAAAAACGCGAGCGGCAGCGCTGCCATAAGGCCTGGCGCACCCGTTGCCACGGCAGCGGTGAGGAAGCCGGGATACAGCGCGGTAACGTGCGCAGTCATACTGGCGAAGGCGTAGTGCACGTACATGTAAACGAGCACCAGGATGCCCATCGCTGCGATCCAGGAAAGATGCGACAGGTGGCCGAACACGGAAGACGACAGCACCTTGATGACACCGAGTTCCTGGAGATTGTCGGCCATCATCAGGAGCGGCGCGAACCAGATCAGGGCGTCCCAGGCACGATGTTCGGCGAGCAACTCGTCCCAGGTGAGCACCTGCGCCAGGAGCAGGGTGCACAGGCCCGCAAGAGCTACGAAGGTATTGGGAACTCCGTGCCATGGCGACGTGACCCAGCCCGCCATCACGGCGATGAGGATACCGAGCA
>JAOAPQ010000215.1 GCA_025462965.1 Bryobacterales bacterium | reverse complement strand
CAATCACTGACCGAAGATCGCGAAGCACTGGCATCCGCACTGCAACGAGCCGGGTACAGGGTAGGTGTTGCACTCGGCGGAGCGCAAATCAGCTCCGGCTGGACTGTTGATCTGGTGACGGCGATCAAACAAGCTTGCGAAGAACTGAAGCGAAACGGTCGAGCCGAGAACAGGCGCGCGGCCGTGGTTCTCTTTGGGAGTGAAGACCCCGGGTTGAGAACTCAACTTGACGTCCTTTCGTCGGTCCTCGACGCGACCGATGCCCGCCTGTATGCAGTCGTGATCGATCGCAGCGGCAACGACAAGGCAGGCCCGCCGGGCAGGGTGCTCCCGACGCTTCATCCGTTTCCAGCCTCAACCGCGCAATTAATGTCGGAGTTGGCTGAACACTCCGGCGGCCGGATTTTTCGTCGCGCCTGGGATCTGAAGGAAATTCTAAAGGACATACGCAAGCGATAAGGCAGCGATCCGTGGTTCACGCGGTTTTGCGCCGCCACTCCCAAGCCAGCAGCATCGCAATGGCGACGAGCGCGAGGGTGAGGCCAGCCCAGAGTCCATTGATTCCGGAGCCGCGCCGAAAACACAGCCACCAGCCGAATGGCAAGCCGAGCAGATAATATCCCGCGAGGTTGGCGAGCATGGGCGACCGTGTGTCTCCAAGTCCTCGTAGTGCACCCGTCATGATGGTTTGAGTGCCGTCAAAGAGCTGGAATGCGGCTGCGATGGCAAGCAACTCCGTACCGGCTCGAATCACGCCGGGATCGTTCGTGTAGACCCGCAGGATGGGACCCGGGAAGACCAGAAAGACGACAGCGGCGCATGCCACGAACGTGCAGCCCAGTGCCAGTGCAATATAACCTGCGCGCCGCGCTTGCGCCAACTCTCCCCTCCCGACGGCCTGACCGACTGCGACCGCCGCGGCGGAAGATATCCCAAGCGGCACCATGAAGCTGATCGCTGCGCAGCTTAGAGCGATCTGGTGCGCGGCTAGGGCCGTTGCGCCCAGTTTGGATGCGAGGACGCCGGCAGCGGCGAATGCGCCGATCTCGAAAACAATCTGGGTGGCCGCAGGGAATCCGAGACGGAGGAGACGCGCGATGCGCCGGCGCTCGGGCCATCGGAATATGACGGCAGGATGAACGCCGGCCCGCTTTTCGATCCACCAGATGCTGACGGCGAGGGCGACCGCCATGTAAACCCGCGCAAGGCAAGTGGACAGCGCCGAGCCCTTCACACCTAAAGCGGGCAGCCCCCAGTGGCCCGCGATCAGGAGCCAGTTCCCAAACCAGTTCACGAGGTTGGCGCTGACGAGGGCGAACATGACCGGTCGGACATGGCCTAAGCCCTGGAGGTATCTACGCAGTGCGCCATAGAGTAAGAGCGGCAGGGTGCTCCAGCTCAGGGTCAAAAGGAACGGAACGGCTTGAGCGGTGACGGCGGAATCGACTCCCCAAAGCGGAAACAGGGGCGGCACGAGGCGAACAACTCCCATGATCAGAGGGGTGAGGGCGAGAGCGAGCCAGAGGGCCTGGCCGAGGGAGTGGTGGCAATCGTCGCGGTCGCCGCATCCGGAGGATTGGGACACAAGCGTGTCGAGCCCGAGCAAAAGGCCAATTCCGAAAATGGAGAAGACGTAGAACAGGGATGCGCCGATGCCAGTTGCGCCGATGGCTGCGGCGCCAAGGCCGCCCACCATGACCGTATCGACCACAGTCATCGACATCCAGCCGAGCTCGCCCAGAGCCACCGGTCCGGCGAGGGCGATCATGCGCCGGACCTCGAAGCCGAGGTCGTGTCCGGCGCTTTTGTTTAAAGGCATAGGGGAAGTTGGCACGGTCGAAGGAATCCGCGACATGGAAGACAAAGCGCTGGAAGATCAGGCGCGCAAGCCTTCTGCGATCCATCAGCAGAGGATCTTCAAAAATTGTCGCTGTGTTTAAGAACCGGCTTTATATCAATTATAGGAGTTGGGCCGGCAACCTTCTTAGACCTCCTGCTCGACGTAAGCCTGCAGCCCGCCCAGGACTTGAGCAACGGGCCGCGGCGATCGGCCGGTTGGGGACATTCGTGCTACGCTTTCTCTCCGCCCTTCACCATCCCGGTGATCGTTCGGCATGCATGCAACAGCATCTTGTCAGGCTTGGGAAACATATGCTGCAGTTGGCCGTCGATTGACAGGAGGGCCAACCCGTGCAGGGCAGCCCAAGCCGTCACCGCAACAACTTCGTGCGCGCTCGCCGCCGCCGCGGGCCGGGCGCGGACCACGCGCTCCAGGAGCAGTCCGAAGGCGCGCTCGCTGGCAGCATGAAGCGCTTCCGAATCTGCAGAGGCTTTGACCTCCGGCAGGAACATCACTCGGTAGTGAGATGGCTGCTCCATCGCGAACGCAACGTATGCCTCCGCCATCGCCTGCAGTTCCGATTCGAGAGATTCTTTACGAGCCGCCGCCCGTTCGAGCTTGGAAACAAGCCCTTGAAATCCCTCGCATGCCACTGCTGCCAGAAGGGCCGACTTGTCGGCGAAGTGATGGTACGGCGCCGCGTAACTCACGCCCGCTCTCCGCGCCACCTCGCGAAGGGATAGATCCGCGCCCCTTCGTTCGGCAACCAGCGAAAGCGCCGCCTCGATCAGTGCACGGCGCAGGTCGCCATGGTGGTATCCGATCCGGGGACTGGATACGGGTTGTCGCCCTTTTGCGCGAGGCATAATCTTTCAGCGTACTGCGGCACACCGCACTCCTCTATCTTGACATCATTCAGATTAGGAGCTATGTTTGATCTAAATGGCGTTTAGATAGGAGGTATTCATGAGAGCGTTCGTTACGGGAAGCACCGGCCTGCTGGGCAATAATCTGGTGCGCACACTGCTCAAGGCCGGGCATGAGGTTGTCGCTTTGGCCAGATCGGCATCCAAGGGAAGGCGCGAACTCGGCGACACGTCTGCGCGTATCGTCATCGGCGATATGGCGGACGTCGCCGGATTCGCAGATGCGCTCGAAGGGGTCGATGTCGTCTTCCACACGGCTGCCTACTTTCGGGAATACTACTCTCCCGGCGATCATTCGCGCATCATCGACCGGATCAACGTCGACGCGACCATCGAGCTCGCCCGCGCCGCCCACTCCCGCGGGGTCGCGAAGATGTTGGATACCAGCTCATCCGGTATCATCGGCCTGGAGCCGGATGGGTCTCCCGGCAACGAGGAGACGCCTCCTTTGCGCCTCACTGAAACCAACCTTTACTTCATGAGCAAACGCAAAGTGGAGCCGCTATTGCGGCAGTTCTCACGCGAAAAGGGTTTCTTCATCGCTTCTGTGCTGCCGGGGTGGATGTGGGGACCGCGCGACGCCGGTCCGACCGCAAGCGGTCAGCTAACGCTCGATACTGTCCGGCACGCATTGCCGCCAGCGATCCCTCCGGGCGGAACTTCAGTAGTGGATGCACGCGACGTTGCTGCCGGCATGCTACGTATTGCCGAGGTGGGCCGTTCGGGCGAGCGCTACATCCTGAGCGGACCATTCGTCGAACTCGGCGAGATCGTCACGCGTCTGGCTGTTCTCTCGCAGGGAAAGCCGCCCAAAGTGCGCATCCCGTTCGCCGGCGCGATGGCGCTCGCCGCGTTTGCCGAAACGTGGTCGCGGTTGACGCATAAACCGACGCCGCTATCTATTGAAGGAATCCGCATGATGAACGCCCGGCTCGCCGTTACGGCGGCCAAGGCGCAGCGGGAACTGGACGTTACGTTCCGGCCATTTGAAGATACGCTCGCCGATTGCGTGGCGTGGGCCAAAGCGCGATTGCCGAAGCCGGCTGTCGCGGCAGCGTAGTCGCCGAACGCGGTGCAGCAGCCGCGAAAAAAATCCCCGGAGAAGTGTCGTGATCCCGGGGTTTGATCCGACTACTCCACGAAGACGCACCAACCCGGTGCCAGAATCGAAGGAGCAAGAAGAATGAAGTACATTCTGATGATGGCGGGCACAAAGGCCGATTTTGACTGGTACGCCAAGTGGTCGAAGCAGGATCTCCAGGCGCATTTCGCTTTCATGCGCGCTCTGAGCAAGGAACTCAGGGATTCGGGCACGTTCGTTTCGGCCGAAGGCCTGGCGTTCCCCGACCAAGCCAAGATCGTTCGCGCGGGACGCGATGGGGCGCCGATTACCGATGGAGTCTTCCCGGAAGCCAAAGAGTTTCTCGCCGGATACTGGATCGTCGAGGTGGAAAATCCGGAGCAGGCGTATAGCATTGCCGCACGCGTTTCGATGGGGGCCGGAGGGACCCCGGGGCACCAACCCATCGAGGTGCGTCAAATAATGAGCGGCCCACCGCCAGAATTGCAGTGACACGACAACCTTTGGACGTTGCCGTCGATCACCTGTTGCGGGAATTGACACCGCAGGTTCTCGGGATCGTTGTCCGAAGATTTCGCGACTTCGCGGCGGCGGAGGATGCCGTTCAGGAGGCGTCGCTTGCCGCGGCGATGCAGTGGCCACGCGAGGGCCCGCCGGACAATCCGCGCGCATGGCTGACGCAGGTCGCCTTCCGGCGCATGGCCGACCACATTCGCGCCGAATCCGCTCGCCGCCGCCGCGAAAGCGAGGTGGCGATGGAGGCGGCGGCCCACGAACCAGAATCGACGGTCGTCGAGACCACGCCTCAGGAAGATGACACGCTGGTCCTTCTCTTCATGTGCTGCCATCCTGCGTTGACGCCGGCTTCGGCGATCGCGCTGACGTTGCGGGCGGTGGGCGGCCTGACCACAGCGGAGATCGCCCACGCGTTTCTTGTGCCCGAACCGACAATGGCTCAGCGGATCAGCCGGGCCAAGCAAAGCATCAAGAGCTCCGGCATTCCATTCCAACTGCCGGCTGCCGAGGAGCGAGGGCAACGCCTGCGCGCAGTTCTGCACGTCCTGTACCTCATCTTCAATGAGGGCTACACGAGCAGCGCCGGACCCGATTTACGCCGAGCCGACCTGTCGCAAGAGGCGATGCGGCTGACGCGGATCGTCCGAAATCTGCAACCGGACCACGCGGAGGTCGCGGGACTGCTCGCGCTCATGTTGTTGACCGATGCCCGCCGTCTGGCGCGAACGAGTGACGGAGGGGAGTTGATCCCGCTCACGCAGCAAGACAGGGCGCTCTGGGACAGGCAACAGATCGCGGAGGGAGTCGCGCTGCTCTCGGCCACTTTACCTAAGGGCTCCGTGGGCCCATATCAATTGCAGGCGGCCATTGCCGCTGTTCACGACGAAACTGCCCGAGCCGAGGACACGGATTGGCCGCAGATCCTGGCGCTCTATGATCTGCTCAAGCGCATGTCCGACAACCCGATGGTCACGTTGAATCACGCGATCGCGGCGGCGATGGTGCATGGGGCGACCAAGGGTTTGGAACTGCTGGATGCCCTTAAGGGGGACGCCCGGCTCGCAGATCATCACCGCCTGGACGCTGTTCGGGCACATTTGCTGGAACTCGCTGGAGATCGCGAGGGCGCTATCAGGCACTACCGGGCCGCAGCAGGCAAGACAGGGAGTCTCCCGGAGCGCAACTACCTTCTTACCCAGGCAGCGAGACTCTCGAGCGAACTGTGATTTCTGCACGACCAGGGTTGCTCCGGTAACTAAACAGAGAGAGGCAGACGCGGCGGCCCGCCATAGTAGCCGTTCCTGTCCATGGCTGTCTTGAGCGCGGGAATGGATTCGGGGTCGGCGATGCGCGATTGCCAATCGATGCCGGCGTCCTCTTCGCGCGTGCGGAAGGCTTCCCAGACCAGCACGGCGGCGTACGGGTCCGCACTGGCGAATGCCAGAATCGCGCCGCTCGCTCCGGCCTTCAGCGATTCCCATAAATGCGCCGCGGAGGCGGTGAGGCGCTGCTTGCCTTCGGCGGCGCGCGGGACGCCCGCGTCGAGAATGGCGGTTACGTTCGGGTGCGCGGGGATTTCGGGCGCATCGCGCAGGATCACCGGGAGCGGCGATTGATCCGCGACCGCCCGACAGTAGAGTCCGACGGCTGTGCCGCCATAGACTCGGGGCATGTCGCACACGACAGCGTGGTAGCCGAGCTCCGCGGCGCGTCGCGCGAGGGTGGCCGATTCGCGAACACCCTCGGCTGAGACGTCGGCGATCAGGATACGGCCCGGCGCGGCCGATTGCGCGACCATCTCCCACACGGCGGCTTTTTCGTCAGCCATCAGAAGCGGCCCCTCGCCGGTTTTGGTGCACACGGCGTAACCGGCCAGGGCGGTCTTGTTCCATTTCTCCACGTTGTGCTGTACCTTGGCTTTGTAGATATCACCTTTATAGTCGAACGGCGTGGCCACGGCCGCGAAGATACCCTGAAGTTTCATCAACCTTCTATGTTCTCTCTCGATCTGGACTGCGCGCAAGACAACAAAGAGATGCTCATCGCGGAGCTATGGGAGCAGGGATCGAGCGGAATCATCGAACTCGATAGCGGGCAAGTGCGCG
>JAOAPQ010000560.1 GCA_025462965.1 Bryobacterales bacterium | reverse complement strand
CCCTGGTCCGTTACAGCCGTCGGGCTTTTGCCATAAGCCTCAGTGATGCCCGGCCATTTGCCTGCCGATCAGTGAAAGATCGGCCGATTGAGGCGTGGTCTCATGCACCAGCGCGCCCTCACTCATCACGAAGATGCGGTCCGCAAGCGCCAGTAATTCGTCCAGGTCCTCGCTGATCAGCAAGATGGCGGCGCCGCGATTGCGCGTTTGCAATAAGCACTCGTGAATGAAATCGACGGCCTTGAAATCGAGTCCGAAGCAGGGATTTGCCGCTACCAAGACCTGTACCTCGCCGCTCGATAGCTCGCGCCCGAGAATCGCGCGCTGGACATTTCCTCCCGAGAGTTGATCGATCGGGCGGCCGGGTATCGGCGGCCGCACGTCGAAACGTTCGATTACTTCCCGGCTGAACTTATCGATCGCCTGCCGGTCCAGCAGGCAGCCCGCGCGTTGGAACGGCGGCACGTCGAACACACGTAACGCAATGTTATCGGCGACGCTCATCCGCGGCGCCGACGCATTCCGCAATGGCTCTTCCGGCAGCGTGAAAAACCGATGAGCGCGCAATTGCTCGCGCGTGGGCGAATGGATTGCACCGTCCACCGTGATCTCTCCCGTGGTAGCGCCGCGTTGACCGGCGATCACTTCCACGAGCTCGCGCTGACCGTTCCCCGAAACGCCGGCAATGCCGACAATCTCGCCATCGTGCACCGTCAAGCTCAGTCCGCGCACGGCTTCCAGGCCGTTGTCTCCCTTCGCCCGCAGGTTGTGGATTTTCAGCAGGGGCCGCCGTCTGGTGATCTCCATCTTCGCGACATGCCGCTCCACGCGCGCTTCGCCCATCATCATCTCCGCCAGGCGAGAAGGAGTCAGATCGCGCGTCTGTCCTGTGCCGGCGAGCCGCCCGCGGCGCAATACAGTTACCTCATCGCAGAAGGCCATTACCTCGCGGAACTTGTGCGTGATCAGAAGAACGCTCAGCTCATCGCGCTCCACCATGCCGCGCAAAAGCCCGAGAACCTCGTCCGCTTCCGCCGGCGTGAGTACAGATGTCGGCTCGTCCAGGATCAACAGCCGCGTTTCAAGGTACAACTCTTTGAGGATTTCAACCTTTTGCTTTTGCCCGGCGGAAAGGTTTGTGACACGGTCCTGCAGCCCAACCTGGAACGGTGCTTTCCGCAGGAACTCGGTCAATCGCGCCAGCTCGGATTTCCAGTTGATGATCAGAGGCAAACCGGGACGCGCAAGCACCAGATTCTCCGCCACAGTCATGGACGGGATCAGCGTGAAATGCTGGAACACCATCCCCAATCCATGACCCCGCGCCTCCTGTGGGGATGTAATGCGAACTGGCTCTCCTGCGATCCGGATCTCGCCCGCGTCGGCCTGGTGAAAGCCCATCAGGCACTTGACCAGCGTGCTCTTGCCCGCGCCGTTTTCCCCTAACAGCGCGTGAAACGAACCGGCCTTCCAATGCAGCGAGACGTCATCCACTGCGGTGAAATTCCCGAATCGCTTAGTGACGCGGAGCGCTTCCACCGATGCTGTCCTCATTTCTTTCCGAGCGCTCCCGGCATGCCCGCAAGGCTGCGATTTGGCGAACACGTCGCGATCATCAACACGAGCGTAAGCAGATAAGGCGACGCATTAAACAGGTAGTAGTATCCGTTCACGCCCAACGATTGCAGCGAAGGGCCGAGTGCCTGCGCACCGCCAAACAGCAACGCCGCGGCGAGACAGCGGCGCGGACTCCAACGCGCGAAGATGACGAGTGCCACCGCCATCAATCCCTGGCCGCCCGAAATACCTTCCGACCAAATGCCCGGGAAATAGAGCGTGAGATGCGCGCCCCCGACGGCGGCGAGCGAAGCCCCCAACGTGATAGCCAGGAATCGCACCGTGTTCACCGGGATGCCCAGCGCGCGGGCTGCCTGCGGATCGTCACCTACCGCCCGTATCTTCAAGCCCCAGCTTGTCCGCGTAAACAGGACGTGCAGGCAGAAGGCCAACCCAGCTCCCGCGAAGAACAACGGGCTGATGCGCAAGGCGGATTGAATGGCCGGCGATCCACTCCACGAACCGAGATTGATGAGAGGCAACTGCGGCGCCATGGGCGCGACGAAACGCTTTCCGAAAAAGAACGCCAGCCCGCTTCCAAACAGGATCATGGCAATACCCGCCGCCACGTCGTTCACGCTGGATTGCTGCGTTAGCCACGCATGCATCGCGCCGAGCAGCAGTCCAACCGCAGCCGCGGCGGCGACTCCCAGCCAGGGAGATCCGGTGATATCGGAGATGGCGAACGCCGTCATTGCACCCATCAGCAGAACACCTTCCATGCCCAGATTGATCTTGCCGCTCTTTTCCGTGAGGCACTCGCCCAGGCTGACAAACATGTACGGGATACTTCCGCGAACCGCGCCGCCGGCAAGCGCGATCGCGACGCCCCATGCGCCGAGCGCTTCAGGCTGCGACTGCATTCGCCCTCGCGGCGGTCTGCGGCTTCGCCCATGGAATCGGGATACGCCCGTAAGCGGTTTCGCTTAACAGAATCACCAGGAACAGGATGCCTTGCAGCACGGTGATGGTCGCGTCGGGCAGGTCGTGGGCGCGTTGCAGCAT
>JAOAPQ010000545.1 GCA_025462965.1 Bryobacterales bacterium | reverse complement strand
GGGCCGGGGTACCCCCCGGTATGTCGCGTGTTTTTGTAGCTTTTTGGGGGGTCGTTTTGGCAGGGTGGGCTACAACCGCAATTGGAGGTCGGCCCGCGAGATCAACCTGCGGGAAAATGACATTGTGAAGGCTGAAGAACCGGTGCCGGGGTTGTGCGCGCGGTGCGCCTGGAGCCGCGTGATCGTTTCGGACCGGGGTGCGCGGTTCTGGATGTGCCGCCGGGGCGCGGAAGGCGACCCGAGGTTTCCGAAGTATCCGCGATTGCCGGTTATGGAGTGCGCCGGGTTCGAACCCTCGGAAGGAGCGAGCGATGCCTGAGTTTGGTGCGATAAATCCGGGAGTCCGAATTGGACACGTACACCTCAAGGTCGCCGATCTTCAACGCTCTCTGGATTTCTATTGTGGGGTTCTCGGTTTCGAATTGACGCAGCGAATGGGCGGGCAGGCGGCTTTCATTTCGGCCGGGGGATACCACCACCACATCGGACTCAATACGTGGGAGAGCCTTGGCGGGTCGCCGCCACCGCCCGGGAGGACCGGACTCTACCACCTCGCGATTCTGTATCCGACGAGACCCGCGCTGGCCGAAGGGTTGCGGCGCCTCGTCAAGGCCCGCATCGAACTGGACGGAGCAGCTGACCACGGCGTGAGTGAAGCTCTCTATTTGCGCGATCCCGATGATAACGGAGTGGAGCTCTATTGGGATCGCCCGAAAGAGTTGTGGCCGCGCACGCCGGACGGCAAGCTGGCGATGTTCACACGAGCTCTGGACTTGCGGGGATTATTGCGGGAGCTGCCGATGGAAACACAGGCGGCAGGTGTCGGCGAGGTGGGGAGCGGACCACCGGATTTGGGCTAGATAGGCGTCGGCGGTACTCTGTACTTACGACTGATGCTTAAACTAGTGGCGTTTTTCTTTCTTTTCGTGGCGGCGTGGGGCGCGCCTTGCACGACTACGGCGCAGGACTGTACCGAGTGGCTGACCTTCGGATCCGGCCCTGCGCGGTCTCTGGTGTACCGCACGTTCCCGCTCGAATCGAAGAATCCGGCGATCACGCGCGCGCTGATTATGGTGCACGGGGCGGGACGCGACGCGGACAACTACTTCCGCACGGCACTCGCCGCGGGCTTTCTGGCGGGAACGCTGAATGACACGATCATCATCTCTCCTCGCTTCGCTTCGAGCGATGGGCGGGGATGCAAGGATTCCCTGGCCGCGAACGAGGTGAACTGGAGCTGCTCGGGCGATAGCTGGCGGTCCGGCGGGACCGCGATCAGCAACAAGGATCTGACTTCATACGACCTCGCCGATGGGATCCTGCGTAAGCTTGCACGCAAGGAAGTCTTTCCCAATCTGAAGGCGATCGTGGTCGCCGGACATTCGGCGGGCGGGCAGTATGTAACGCGCTATGAAATGGCGAACAAGGTTCATGACGGGCTGGGCATTCCGGTGACTTATGTTGTCGCGAATCCTTCGAGCTATGCGTACCTGGATAACGCGCGGCCCGCCAGCACGGAGAACTGCCCGGCTTACGACCGGTGGCCTTACGGAATCGAACAGCGAAGCGGGTATACGGCGGGGCTGAGCGATGATTTGATGAAAAAGCAATTGGCCGCGAGGCCGGTTACTTACTTGCTGGGGCAGATCGATATTTTGCCTTTGGGCGGCTTCGACTCGTCATGCGGGGCGATGGCCCAGGGACCTACAAGGCTCGCGCGCGGCGAGGCACTCGGGAAGTATGTCAACGAGAAGTATGGGGCTCACCATGCGGTGACGGTGGTGTCACTTTGCGG
The DNA here is from genome assembly GCA_025462965.1 of Bryobacterales bacterium. Classification (GTDB taxonomy): domain Bacteria; phylum Acidobacteriota; class Terriglobia; order Bryobacterales; family Bryobacteraceae; genus JALYXI01. Next base: position 12,611 of record JAOAPQ010000545.1, on the reverse strand, counting down.
CCATAACGCGCGGTGCATGTTTACGGCCGAGACGGCGCTGCCGATTATTTTTCCGGGCGAAAGGTGATCGGGGGACGGGGGAGACAGGGTCGAAAAACGATGGCCCGTCCTACGTGCTATGGCATTGTGCTACACGCTTTGACTGTGCTACCGGTTTAACGGGCGAGGAGAGCGATAGCCTGCGCCTCGGCGGACCGGCCCTCGCCAACCGGGCCTACTTTTTCGGCGGTCTTGAACTTCACGGAGATCTGGTCGATCGACAACTCCATGACGCTCGCCAGCTTTTCGCGCAGGGGCAGACGATAATCTTTCAGCTTCGGCTTCTCCAGAATCACCGTGGAATCGACGTTCACGATGCGCCACCCCGCTTCGCGCACCAGACCACAGACATGCTCGAGAAAACGCAGGCTGTCCGCGCCCTTCCACTCGGGGTCGGTATCCGGAAAGTGCATGCCGATATCGCCCAAGGCCAAGGCCCCCAGGAGAGCGTCGGTGATAGCGTGGGACAGCACATCGGCGTCGGAATGTCCCTCCAGGCCGAACTCAGAACGGATGGAGACGCCACCCAGAATTAAAGGCCTGCCGGGTGCGATGCGGTGCGAATCCCAGCCGAGGCCGGTCCGGAAATCCGTCAAGATACCTGTTTCACCGGGAGGGGCAGTACCGCCGAAGCGCTGCGCCGCTCCTGTTCCAGGAACAGACGCGCGAGCTCCATGTCGCCGGGGCGCGTGATCTTGATGTTGCGTTCGCTGCCCAACACAACGCCGACCTCAACCTGCTCCAGACGCTCCACCAAGCTCGATTCATCCGTGCCGGCAAAGCCATCCGTGCGGGCGGCTTCGAATGCGCGGTGCAACAGATCGTGCCGGAAGACCTGCGGGGTTTGGGCCAGCACCAATCTTTCACGTGAGATGGTGGCCCGCACCTTGGCGCCGTGTGTCTGCGCGCTGCTCACCTGCTTCACGGTATCCACAGGCACTATGCCTACGATGGCCGCGCCGGTTTCCGCCGCCAGATCGAGGGCGCGGTTGATGGTATCCAGATCGACGAACGGCCGCACGGCATCGTGAACGGCAACGAGGTCGGTCCCCGGTTCAAGCGCGGCAAATGCGTTCTCCACCGATTCCTGACGGCTATCGCCGCCTTCTACTACCTTTATGGGAAGGCCGGGTATTTCGTTCGCCAAAAGGTCGCGAACCCAATCGAGATCTTCGCGCCGAAGGGCAACAACGATCTCGCTCACTCGGGAGCAGGATGCGAACTTGCGCACCGTGTGGACCAGGATGGGAGAGCCTTCGAGGAGCATGAACTGTTTCCGGCTGGTGCCGGTAGTATCCGCCGCGCCGCGTACCATACGCGTGCCCAGTCCCGCGGCGGGCAAAATCACTGCAACCTTCATAGTTTCATCAAGCTTTCAATCGTTACGCATCGCCCGCGGCCGCCTGCTCCTTGCGGGTACCGCCTGGATTTTCTCGGACTTCGCGATGCGCTACGTCCCGCGATCCGGCGGAGGAAGCCGCCGAACCCCGCTCTCCGACAGGGTGAAGCCTCTCATCATACTTGCCGAAAATCATCTTGCCGGCCGTGGTCTGAAGGACGCTGGTTACGGAGACTTCGATGGTCTTAGCGATCATTTTTCGGGCGTTATCGACTACCACCATAGTACCGTCATCCAGATACGCCACGCCCTGGTTGTACTCTTTGCCTTCCTTAAGGATGAACACCCGCATTAACTCGCCGGGGAGCACGATCGGCTTGAGCGAATTGGCGAGTTCGTTGATGTTCAGCACTTCTACGCCGCGCACCTGGGCAACTTTGTTGAGGTTGAAATCGTTGGTCACGATCTTGCAATCGTAGACCTTCGCCAGTTCGATCAATTTCATATCGACCTCGCGCACATTGGCGAAATCTTCCTCCATGATCTGAATGTTCAGATTCGACATCTTCTGCAGACGCTGCAGGACGTCGAGGCCGCGCCGCCCGCGGTTACGCTTCATGCCATCCGCGGAATCGGCAACCAACTGGAGCTCGCGCAGCACGAACTGAGGAATCACGAGTACGCCATCGAGGAAGCCGGTTTCCGCAATATCGGCGATGCGGCCATCGATGATTACGCTGGTGTCGAGGATCTTAAAGCTCTTTTTGGGACCCGTCTCTCCGCCAAACAGGCCGCCGAGCGCCGCCAGATTCAGCATCTCGCCCTTACTGGCGCCCACCGCGAGGCCCACGTAGGTGAGCCACAGCAATAATCCGAGTTCAAAGAACCGCAGGGTTGTGGAATTGTTCTGGTTCACGTGCCCGAGCACCATCGCCATCAGGAACGCGAGGAAGATGCCGATTGTAGAGCCGATCGCGGCGCCGATGAGCCGCTTGAGGGTGATCTTTTCGAGGCGCTTCTCGAAAAGTATGATGATTCCGCCCACCAGGGCGCCACCGATTGCGGCGACGAGAGGCGCCGCCTGCATCGGCTGGAAATAATAGGCGCAGGCGCTGGTCAGTAGGACGAAAACAATGCGAAATAGAGTAAGATCGAGCAAAAATTCACCCCTTATCCGGGTGACTACGGAAATTACGTCCCCTGGTACCCGGCCCTTATTTGCGAACGACTGGGGCCGCTGGAAGATCATACCATGGCGGATAATTTGTGGTTAGTGTCAATTCGGGGTGAATTGTAACGCGTTCCGGGTGTTTGCGATTTCTAAGTGAATTTCCAGTACTATTCGTCACGAGCCCGGCGCGTTGGGCACGCGGAGGACAAAACAAGCACCTGCAAGACTTACCGCTGAGCGTGCTTAGACAGGCTACCGACCGTCGCACCGGGGCGTGTAATCAGGCTAAGGACGCATTGCTCTTCGGGATGGAGCGCTGCTTCGTCCGGCGTGGGTTCGCGCCCGGGCGGCTTCACATATTGGAAGAGCATTTCATCCACGTAGGAATCGAGCACTACCGGATGAACGTAGTATTTCCGGCAGGTGGCGGGACGGTTGCCGAGGCGGCCGGCTACGTTCTTGATCGCGGCCGCGATGTTTCGCTTCGCTTCCGTATCAGAGCGCGCCGGCCCGAGTCCGGCGAGTTCGAGCGCGGCCTGCACCGTGCCCGACCAGGTGCGAAAATCTTTCGCGGTGAAGTGGCCGTTGCACGTCTCGCGCAGATAGGCGTTTACGTCGTATGAATCGATCGAGTGGGACTGGCCGTCTTCGTCCAGATATTGGAACAGTTCATAGCCGGGCACGTCCTGGCAGTCCTGGATGATGCGCGCCAGGCGGCGGTCATGCAGTTCGATCTCGTGGTCCTGGTGGCTTTTCCCGCGAAAGCGGAACCGGACGGTATCGTCGACAATTTGGACATGGCGGTCGCGGAGCGTGGTGAGGCCGAACGAGTGGTTCTGCTCGGCGTACTCGACGTTCCCCACACGGATGCATGTGGTCTCAAGTAAGCGAACCACGGTCGCGAGCACCTTTTCGCGAGGGAGAGCACGCTTGGCAAGGTCGTGCCGGACGCGATCGCGGATAATCGGAAGCGCCTGTGCGAACTCGGGCATGCGGTCGAATTTGGCGTGATTGCGAATCTGCGAGTAGACGGGGTGGTACCGATACTGTTTGCGCCCGCGCGCATCATAGCCGAAGGCTTGCAAGTGGCCGTTCGGCATCGGGCAGATCCAAACGTTCTCCCATGCAGGCGGAATGACCAGGCTGCGGATTCTTTTGAGGTGCTCCTCGTCGCGAATGGGGCTGCCATCGCAATCCAGGAAGCGAAAGCCTTTTCCGGCGCGCTTGCGCGAGAAGCCGGAGATACTCTCTCCGATGTAGCGTAAGCCGATTGCACGGGCGGATTCGAACGGGTCGGAAGGCAGCGTGGCCCGCTTCCGGCGGGTGCGTCGCGTAATAACGAACATCCGCTCCGAACTCCGCAAGTTTATTGCCAGTCGAGGTGAGGCGGGGGTTATTCCGGGCTTAGTTTGACCGCGGCATAGTCGCTTCCCTGTTGAAAGAGACAATCGAAAGGCTTGCCCTTGCCGTCGCGGCGCAGCGACACCATGTTCACCTGGTCCGGCAGCGAATCGGTGAGCAGGCTGTTGCGTATTTCCAGCCCTTCGAGAGCCGGCAGATCGGCTTCCACATAGAGGTAGGCGAAGTTGGTCTTTACTTCCATGCCTACCCAGCGGAGCGGGATCGCTTTGCCTGCCGACCTGATCTGGATGCTTCGGCTTACGTAAGCCGCAGTAAGCGTTCCGGCATCCGCGCTGCGGTCGAGCTCGATCTGCCGGCCGGACTGCTTGCGCAGCAGCGTTTCGAGATCTCCCGCGTTGACGATCAGGATAGCCTGTAGCGCATGGGCGCGGGAGACATAGTCGATGGACGCAAGGCTGGAATGAAAGCCATGGCCCGCGAGTGCGCCGCAACACAGAAGCGATAGCACGAGCTTTCTCATTGGACGCCAGCCGTCATGGGAGTTGTGCTCTTGTGCTCCATTTCCTGCATGGGGTTCTTTTGCTCCTGCTCATCCTTGAACAACTGGAACGGCGTTTTCACGGGCCTGCGCGGGAAGTAGTTATTGGTCAGGTCAGTGTCAGCGGTTTCGAGGTGCGGGTCGAGGACGATCTGTTTGATCTCTTTGCGCGTGACGATCAGCTTTGAGACCTGGACATTGTTGCGGCGCCAGATCTCGGCGGGAATGCGCAACTCCTCTCTGGTCCCGTCAGCATAATCGATGGCCAGAATCACGGGCATCACGAGCCCGCCGATGTTCTTGAGGTCGACCACGTAGAAGTTGGACCCTTGCGCCAGTTGGGCACGCTCCTCGGGTTTCAACGCGTCGACATATTTCTTATAGTCCTGGCGGTCTTTCTCTGTGACCAGGAAGGCATCGTAGGCGTTGTAGAAGTCCTTTAAGTCCGGCTTGGCGTCTGTCAGTTTAGGAAGCGGCTGGTTGCGAACGGCGGAAAGGGTCACCGGTTCCTCCTCGTGAAGGCGGCGGGAGATCGGTTTTTCGACATCGGGGTTCTTTGTATCGATGGTGTAGAGCTTCACATTCTCGATGGAGATGTCGGTGTGATCGGTGGAGTAGAACCATCCACGCCAGAACCAGTTCAGGTCCACTCCGGACGCGTCCTGCATGGTCCGGAAGAAATCGGCGGGCGTGGGGCGCTTGAATTTCCAGCGCCGCGAATACTCTTTGAAGGCGAAATCGAAGAGCTCGCGGCCCATGACCGTTTCGCGGAGGATGTTCAGGCCGGTGGCGGTCTTCGCGTAGGCGTTATTGCCCAACTGCAGGATGCTATCGGAATTGGTCATGATCGGCTCCTGCAGGGTGCTGGTCATGTAAGCGGTAATGTATTTGGGCTCACCGCGCCGGGAAGGGTAATCCTTCTCCCATTCCTGCTCGGCCAGATACTGCAGGAATGAATTCAACCCTTCATCCATCCAGGTCCACTGACGCTCATCCGAGTTGACCACCATGGGGAAGAAATTGTGTCCCACTTCGTGAATCACGACCGAGATCAGCCCGTATTTCGTGCGCGCCGAATAGGTTTTGTCGTCGAGCGGGCGCGGTCCGTTGAAGCAGATCATGGGGTATTCCATGCCGCCTACGGGGCCGTTGATGGATTGGGCGACTGGGTAAGGGAAATCGAACGAGTATCGCGAGTACACGTCCAGCGTGTGCATGATGGCTTGCGTAGAATATCGCTCCCAGAGCGGATTTCCTTCTTTCGGGAAGAACGACATGGCCATCACTTTGTTGCCTTCCACCGAGTGCTGCTGGGCATCCCACATGAACTTGCGAGAGCTGGCGAAGGCGAAGTCGCGCACGTTTTCGGCGTGGAAGATCCACGTCTTCTTCTCTTTCGCGCGGGTCTTTTCGTTCGCCAGCGCTTCGTCGGGCGTCACGATATAAACGGGCTTGATTGCGTTTTTCGCACGCTCCAGGCGGGCGCGCTGATCCTTGCTCAACACCTGCTGAGGATTCTGCAGGACGCCGGTTGCCGCGACGGTGTGATCTGCCGGAGCGGTGATCGCCACTTTGTAATCGCCGAACTCCAGAGTGAATTCGCCCGCGCCGAGGAACTGCTTGTGCTGCCATCCGTAGACGTCGTAGTAGGCGGCCATCCGCGGAAACCACTGCGCAATTTCGTAGATGTAGTTCTGGTCCTTCTCGAAGTACTCGTAGCCGGTGCGCCCGGGGACCTTCTTGCTGTTGTTGATTTTGTAGTTCCACTCGACGGAGAAGGCGACGGATTCGCCGGGGGCCAGCGGCTTCTTCAGGTCGATACGCATCATCGTCTTGTTAATGGTGTGCGGCAGGGGCTGGCCGGCCGCATCGCGAACGGCGGTGATTTTGTCGCCGCCTTCGAACGGGTCGCGCAAAAATCCGGCGGCCGTGGCGAACGGCATTTTTTGAAAATCGGGCGCGGCGCGGGTCAGGTTGGCGTCGGATTGGGGCTCGAATATGTTCTGGTCGAGCTGCAGCCAGAGATATGTGAGGATATCCGGCGAAAGGTTGTGGTAATTAATTGTTTCAGACCCGATAATCCGTTGATTTTCGTCGTCGAGCTCGACTTTAATGTTGTAGTCCGCGCGCTGCTGCCAGTATTTGTGCCCTGGAGCGCCGGACGCAGTGCGGTATTCGTTCGGAGTCGGGAGGACCTCCTCGAGTTGCCGGAACTTATCGACCGGGCTGAGTTTCGATTGCGCGGGCAGAGTTTGCGGCAGCGCAAGCACGGCGAATAGAACTGTGAAGACGAGCGATGTTTTCATGGGTGGTGCCACCTTCCTGAAAGCCAACGTGGGTTATCGCTGAGTTTAGCCCGAATTTAAGGCATTCGCCAATCACGGGCATTACGTGTCACGGGTATCGCGCGGCAACTTCGTACAATAGACGTTCAGCATCTTATGAAGATCCAGCAGATTCAAGCGATAGGCCTCCGCGGCGCCACGCCGGAAGGCGGCTGGTCCAATGAGTTGCGCCCGGAAGACTGCGTACACACTCTCATTGCCGTCCTGACGGACGAGTCTTTGGTGGGATGGGGTAGCGTCTTCACGAGCGAAAGCCTCGTTCGCGCCTCCCTTTCCGTGCTCCAGCCCTTGTATGCGGGAGAGAATGCGCTTGAGCCCGAACGGGTAAGTGAGAAGCTGCACCAGAATACGTTTTGGCAGGGACGCGGCGGAGCCATCACGCATACGATCAGCGGGATCGACATCGCGCTCTGGGACATACTCGGCAAAGCGACCGGCCAGCCCGTCGGGCGTCTGCTTGGCGGACGGTATCGCGAGCGCGTGCGTCCGTACGCGTCACTACTCATGCGCGAGCCAGAGCGAATGGAGAGCGAGCTGCTCCCGCTGAAGGCTCAAGGTTTCCGAGCGTTCAAGATCGGCTGGGGTCCATTCGGCCGTGACAATATATTGCTGGATGAGGCGATTGTGCGCGCGTCGCGGGAGGCCGTGGGGCCGGACTGTCTGCTTATGGTTGATGCGGGGGCGAGCGACGCATTTTGGCCGGGGGATTACAAGTGGGCCATGCGGACCGCGGAAATGCTGGCCGATTACAACGTCACCTGGTTCGAAGAGCCGCTGCCACCGGACGCGTTGAACGACTACGTAGCGCTGCGTCGAGCGGCAAAGGTGCCGATCGCGGGAGGCGAAGTGCTCACGCGGCGCCAGAGCTTCCAGCCATGGTTGCAGGCCGGCGCATTCGATATCGTGCAGCCTGACGCGACCAAAGTGGGAGGGTTGAGCGAGCAGCGCCGAATCGCATGGATGGCCCGTGAGCATGGAGTCCGGTTCATCCCGCACGGCTGGAACACGGCTGTAGGGCTTGCTTCCGACTTGCAGATTGCCTCAGCCTCAGCGGACACCGATCTGGTCGAATATCTAACGGGATCCCCATTTATCGATGAGCTCGCGACGGGCGGCTGGGCGCTCGACGCGGATGGAATGTTGCCCATCCCGAACAAGCCCGGATTGGGAATCGATATTGAGATCGCGGCGCTGGCTAAGTATTCGGGCTCGGACCTTTCACAACTGAAGGCTGTAGCAGGCCATTAAACTTCTCGATCATTTCACGGGCACTGCGTTTTGACGGATATAGCTCTCGATACGCGACTCCGTTCCGCCGATGGCGGCCGCCGCCGGACCGACGTAGTGGAAGGCTTCGGCATACTCCATGCCGTACTTCCTGCCCAGCTCGCGATCCTGTGCGAGCACAAACTCACGGATGTAGTTGCGGTCGGCTGAGCGAGCATCATCGCCCAGCAGCGGAAGTTTCCTGCCCTGCTTTGCGAGCTCCGCACGGAGCTTCGACCCATGGTGTCCGCCGGGACCTTTGGCTACATTGCAGACGTTCGCATCGATTTTCGTCTCAACGCTGTTGCTGATATCGACGATCCGGGTTATGTCAGGATGGCGAGCGTAGTAGTACTTATCGGTGACGGCGTGCGCTGCAAAGCCTGCCGCAATCTGCTCGGGATAATCGTGAACACGTCCCGCCATCCAACTCGCCGCCTCCACGCAGTGCCCGAGGACGTAATGGTCGGGATTCTCTTCATCGTGGGCCCAGGGGTCGTAACATAAGACCGTGTCGACCTTGAGATACCGGAAGAGGAAAATGAGGCGACAGATCAACTCGTTGCGCGAGATGTCGCTCATGCGATGGTTGTTGTAGTTCAACGCAAAGTCTTGCTTTAGCCCCAGCACGCGAGACTGCTCGCTGACCTCGCGCTCGTTGCGCAGGACATTTTCGCCTACCGTGCCAGGCTCACCGACATCGTCGCCCATGTCGTCATTGGTAGCGCGGATCATGTATCCGGTGTACCCTTCTTTGATCAACTTGGCGACCGTACCTGCACATAGCAGCGCGATATCATCCGAGTGCGGCTGGATGGCGGCCAGAACCTTACCGGCGTGTTGTGCGCCGGCACGCCCAATGAACGGAACGGCGGGCGGTTCTTGTGCCATCAATGGTTTGATGCCGGAGACGACGCACCCGGTAACCAGACAGAAAAAGTGCCTTCGTTGCATTGGTTGATATTAGATCCGATCCCGGATCACGCGTCAATTTCGCGGTCCCGCTTGGATGAAAGTCCTTTCACCTTAAAAAGCTTCAATCCCGGAACTCCAGGATCGCGCGTTGACGTCTCACTGGACAGGAAGGAGATTCCTCATGAAACAGCTTCTTGCAAAGACTTTTATCGGTTCCAGTCTGTTGCTGGCTGGTATCAGCTCGGTTGATGCACAGTATTACCCTGGTCGTGACGACCGCGACCGTGACTACCGCGACCGTGACGACCGCGGCTACCGCGAAAACTATAACGGCGGTTACGGCGACTATCGCCAGGCCTTCTACAATCGCCTGCAATCCGACCTGGAGCGCGCGGCCAACAACGGCTATCTGCGTGGAAACGACCTTCGCCGCTTCCGGCAGGCAAGCGAGGAAATCCGGGAGTTCCAGGAGAAATGGGCGCGCGGCCGGTATGACCGTCACGAACTGGATGATGCGATTGGCGCCACCCAGCGCGTCGCGAACCTGCCCGGGCTTGATTACAGGGATCGCGCCGCCATTAACGAGGACCTTGCCAGGATGCGCAATTTCCGGGCACGGATGAACGGCGACGGGGGTTATCGTAACCCGAGTTACTACCGCCCGTATTAGCCGCCGATCAACGCGGATGAACGCCGATAAATCAAGGCCTTTAACTCGCGTTCATCTGCGTTGATCGGCGCACATTTTCGGCAAAACCGGTGCTGACGACGGGCTCGAAGCGTGACGAAACCGGCGGACGCCTGTCAACCATTGGACAGTTCCCTTCCCTGATTGAGCCGGTCAGCGCTCTAAATAGTTCGGCCGCCACGATGGCGACCATCGTGCCCAGTCTTACGCGGTCGAACTGACAGGAGGCTCATGAAAACCGCACCCAACCGGTGGCTGATAGCCGCCGCCGGCGTCCTCATGCAAATCGCTTTGGGCGCGGTGTACGCCTGGAGCGTTTTTCGGATTCCGCTCACCCGAGCCCACGGCTGGACTATCCCGGACGTGACGCTTGCCTTCGAACTGGCGATCCTGGTACTCGGCTTCGCGGCGTTCTGCGGCGGCTTATGGATGAAGAAGTCCGGGCCGCGCCCGGTTGCTTTCACCGCGGCGATCCTATACGGGGCCGGTACTGCCCTGGCTGGTACCGCTAACAGTCTCACGTCGTTGTACCTGACTTATGGCGTTCTCGCCGGCACGGGGCTGGGACTTGGGTACATTGTGCCCATCGCTACACTGGTCCGATGGTTTCCGGACCGGCGCGGGATGATCACGGGCATCGCGGTCGCGGGATTCGGGGCCGGCGCCTTGATCACTGCACCGGTAGCGAATACGCTGATTGCGTCGGTTGGCCTGTCTCGCACCTTCGAGATTCTCGGCCTGGCTTACTTCGTCATCGTTTTCACGAGCGCATTCTTCATGCGCAACCCGCCCGAAGGATACGCGCCGGCGGGATACCAGGCTCCGAGCACGGCGCCGGGCTCCCGCGCGGCGCGCGACCTGACTCTGCAGGAAGCGCTTCGAACCTGGCAGTGGTACGGGCTTTGGCTTACGCTTTTCCTGAATACCTGCGCGGGCATTGCGATTATTTCCCAGGCGTCACCGATGGCCCAGGAAATCTGCCACGTCTCGCCCTCCGCTGCCGCCGGACTTGTCGGCCTGATTTCCATCGCAAACGGCTCTGGCCGGTTCCTGTGGGCATGGTTATCAGATGCGATCGGAAGGCGTACCGTTTTCTTAACCATGTTCCTGCTGCAGGCCGTGGTTTTCTTCCTGCTTTCGAGTGTTGAACAATTTACTATCTTCTCGATCCTGGCGTTTATCATCCTGCTTTGCTATGGCGGGGGCTTCGGAACGATGCCCGCCTTTGCAGCCGACTATTTCGGCCCCGGGCAAATCGGATCGATTTACGGCCTCATGCTGACCGCCTGGGGCGCGGCGGGCGTGGTCGGTCCGACCGTGATTGCGCGCGCCCGCCAGGCGACGGGCCACTACCAGGGCGCGATGCGAGGAATCGCGCTGGTGATGCTGGTGAGTGCCGTGGTTCCGTTGTTCCTGCGCCCGCCTTCCGTTCGTAAGCAAGCTTAGACTGCATAATCTGAACGCGTTCAAAATAAGTATTGACCATTCGACCGAGCTGGCCCATACTCGTCTTGAACACGTTCAAATCTATGCCGTCCATGAAAGTAACAGCTAAAGCGGAAGAAACAGGACTGAAGATCCTAGAGTCAGCACTGGCACTTTTCCGGCAGGAAGGCTTCGACACTGCCACCATGCGGGGCATTGCGGAAAAGGCGGGAGTGGCAACGGGAGCGGCCTATTACTACTACCCCTCCAAAGATGCCATCGTGATGGACTTCTACCAGCGCTCCTGCGCGGAGATGCAACCGAAGATCGAAATCGCCCTCGAGCAGGCGACCGGCCTCGAATCCAGGTTGCGCGAGTTGATTCGAGTTAAGCTCGATCACTTCACTCCCAACCGCGGTGTCCTGCGGGCTCTTCTACGAAACGGCGCGGACCCCAAGCATCCCCTATCGCCGTTCAGCCCGCAAACCAAGGAGATCCGGGACATCGACATGGACTGGTTTCGCCGCATTCTGGTCGACTGCGGCATGCGGGTCCCGCGTGATCTCGAACCTCATTTACCCGGGGTGCTCTGGTTCTTTCAGATGGGTGTGATCTTTTTCTGGGTCATCGACGATTCGCCGAATCAAGCAAGAAGTTCGCGCCTCCTCGAACTGGCGGCTAAGAGCGTTGCTTCTCTGATCAGGGCGTCCGCATTGCCTTTCATGCGGCCTTTGCGGAAAACCACGGTGCAATTGATCGAAATCGTGAAGGGAGACTAAGTGAGCCCTTTACGTTGCTTTGTTGGACTAGTGTTTCTCGCCATTATGATTGTCGGGCGAATCGAGCTGCTCCACAGTGGCCTTTACGGATTTACGATCTTCATCGTATGGCCCGTGCACTTCGGAGGACTCGCGTCTGGGTTTTTCGTCCAACGACAGGGCTCCTGGCTGCAGCCCTGGGCGCGCTCACGGGAATGGTTGCCGTTTGTTCGTTGCTGGCGATCGGACTGGAAGGATTGGGCTGCATCGTGATGACGTTGCCGCTGGCCGTACCGCTGAGCGCTCTGGGCAGTTGTCTGGTCTACCTCGCCGAACCTTCCAAACTCGCAAGGCACGGCGGGGCCGCGATGATGTTGCTGCTGCTGCCACCCAGCAGCATCGTGTGGGACGCTCGAGCCAAGCCACCGGTGTTCGAGGTGCATAGCGCGATCACGATTGCAGCGGCGCCTGAACGTGTCTGCAAGCACGTGGTAACGTTTTCGGAATTGCCGGAGCCGCAGGAATGGTTTTTCCGTGCGGGACTAGCCTACCCGAAACGGGCGCGTATTGAGGATCCGGCGCCGGCGCGATACGATATTGCGAGTTTTCCACGGGCCCGTTCGTGGAACCAATCGAAGTGTGGGACGAGCCGCGGCTGCTGCGATTCCGCGTCACCGAGAATCCAGCGCCAATGCACGAGTGGAGTCCATACGCCCAGGTATTGCCCAGGCATTTGCATGGCTACCTCATTTCCAAGCAGGGCCA
>JAOAPQ010000208.1 GCA_025462965.1 Bryobacterales bacterium | reverse complement strand
CTGCGCATGCGCAACAGAAGATAAGTGCCCGCGAGCGCAAACAGCGCGTCGGGGGCCCAGGCGGCCACGGCAGGGGGGAGATGATTGACGTTACCGAGCTGTTCGAAGAACTTATCGACGCCCCAGTAGGCCATGGCTACCGCGATGCTGACGCCGATACCGGCCATGGCTCCGCGCCTTCCCACAAGGAAACCGAAGGGGACCGAGATCATCGCCATGATGAGAGCGAACATGGGCATGGAGAATTTCTTGTGGAGCTGGACCTGCAACGGCACCGTATCGAAGCCGCTCTGTTTCAGATCGCGAATGTAGCTCTGCAGTTCGATATAGTTCATCTGCTTATCCTGCTTCACCTCTTTGATGAAGTAGTTTGGCGGCTCGTCGAGTTCGGGAAAGGTTTTCACCTGGAAATTAGTGAAACCGGTTTCCTTGGTGCCGCGAAGATCGCGCGACCAGCCATTCTCGAAAATCCAGGTGCGCAAAGAGGGCTGCCACCGCGCGCGTTCGGCCGAGATAGCCTTCCGCAGTGTGAAAGTGACAGGGTCGATTTCATAGACGCTGGCGCCGACCATCACGTTTTCCGTCGTATCGAAAATCTTGTAATAGTAGATTCGCGAGCCCGAGCCGTAGATCCATTTGCGGTCCGGCCGCAGGTAGGTCTGCACCGGGCGGCCTTTGATCTCGTTGCGCAGGGCGTCCTGTTTCAGGTTGGCCGCGGGCACGTAATAGTGATCGAATGCGAAGAGTCCGACGCTGAGCAGAACGCTCAGTATGATCACGGGGAGGCCGAGACGCCGGACACTGACTCCGCATGCCTTGAAGGCCGTGACCTCGTTGTTCTTCGTAAGAACGGCGAAGGTAACCAACACGCCAACCAGGACACTGATCGGCAAGGTGTCATAGATGAGTTTCGGGGTCAGAAAGAACAAATAGGTGAAGACTTTTGTGAGCGGGATTTTATGCTGAAATATATCCCCGAACAATTCAAAGAAGAAGTAAGTTTGCGCCAGCGCGACGAAACTCGCCAGCCACACTACGAAATAGAAAAGGAATTGAGAGAGAACGTAAGCGTCCAGGATCTGGAACATCATTATGCGCGAACCCGTGGATGAGGAAACCTCGCGGGCCGCCTGGGCAGGACGCACATAGATCTTGTGCCAGACAGCGGACAGCAGCACCCGCACGGTCCCGAGGATGTCGCGGTCGCCCGGGCGCTCGAGACGCGCAATAAAGATGACGCCGGCAACGAAGAAAACGGCGTTCGGGAGCCAGGTTGCCAGTTCGACGCTGATGGCGCCCCGGCGCGCCATGCCAGTTAGGGTGATGAATGACAGGTAGTAGCAGAAGAAGGAAAGGAAAATGGCGGTGACGTAGCCGGAGGATTTTCCGCCCTTACGCGATTGCACTCCGAGCGGAATGCCGACCAGACCCAGCATGAGGCAGGCGAAGGGTAACGCGATGCGGGTATGCAGTTCCAAGCGGGCTTCCAGACCCTCGTCGGACTTGCGGGCAGCCTTTTTCACGAGGCGGTAAAGTTCCGGGGTGGGCATTCCCGAAAGCCGCTTCCCGGTGACTTCGGGAGGCGGCGACACATCGAGGACCTGGTCGCTGGTTGGAGATTGGGAATGGTACCCCTCGCCATTCTGCGCGATTTCGTGGGCGGAGCTATTCCGGAGACGCAGCTGGATGCGGTTGTGCTTTACATCGGGGACGGCGATGGCTTGTTGCGCGATGGTAATCTTGGGGCCTTCCATCTGCTTGCCATCGATCATGGGCCTCTCTTCAGCGGGCGTAGTGTCAGCCATGAAAACGTTGCGCCAAACGTCGGGCGGTCCCGGTTTCACGTCGCCTACATAAAGCACCTTCTTCGGAAAATCTTCGGAGAACACGCGCGGCAAAACCTGAGCGGTGACCTGTTCGGCGGCCATGCGGTTGATGACGCGCACATTGGTGCGAACGGAGTACGGGGTGAGCCAGAGCGAGGCCATGGCCGCGACGCTTCCGGCAAGCAGGCAGAAGACCACCACAGGCGGCGTTACTAAGCGGCTCGATGCGCCGCCGGCGCGAATCGCGGTGATCTCTCCGTCGGAAGCCATGCGACCAAGACCGATCAGGATACCGACGAGCACGCCGAAAGGGACTGTTAGCGGGAGCAGCGGCGGGATGGCGAGCAGGAACAGCTTCATCCCGAGCTGAGGAGTAGCCGAGGTACGGACCAGGATTTCCAGCAGCTTCTTGGCCGGGCTCTGCAGAAAGACTACAAAGGTTGCCAGGAATATCCCCAGCAACGCGCTCGACGTGATTTCCCGGAAGACGTACCGGCTAAGAATCTTCATCGGGTCAAGACGGGCGGCGGCACTACCGGCAACTTCGGCAATTCATCTTCCATTTTGACCAGGTCCAGATCGTCAATCAGAATACTGGGCGCGATCACGGTACTTTCGGCCGCTTCGCTGCCAAGACCCATGACGGCATAGGGCGCGCCATTCTCGAGGTAATCGAACACGTTGGCGTCGTTCCCGGCAGCGATGATGTCCTTAAGCGAGCGTGCGGTGACGCCCCGGAAGCGAACGCCGCGTATCAATTCTTCGTGCCCATCGGTGTAAACCCTGTAAACCAGGACGGGCAGGCTGAGAGGTCGGGCGCCGGAGGAAGCGCCGCTCAGGATGCGCCGGACTTCATCCACCGAGGCTGAAGAGGGGAAGTCGAACTTGCGCACGATGATTCCGTAAGGCTTGTCGCGTTGTTTGCAGATATCGATCAGTTTCTGGCGCAGTTCCGACGTGGGCGTGGGCTCGGTGTTCTGGATAAACAGGTTGGACAGAGCAGCCGATCGCGCGCCGAAATTGCCGGGAAGGCGAGCGCGGCCATTGGTGTCCAGGAATCCGCGGACGGGTTGCCGGGTAAGCAGGTAATTCTTGAGCACGCCCTTCTCGACAATGTTCAGCGGCCCCGGCCGGACGCCCTCGTCATCCACACGATAGGTCCCGAACAGCTTGTGGCCATGCCACTCAGTCTGGGTGGGATCGTCCACGATATTGAAGCTTTCGGGCAGAATGCGGACGCCCTGCCGGCCCTCCAGTTCGCTGGCCTGAATGGCTCCCGGGTTACCCGGCTCGAGTACGGGCTTGCGCGTGAGCCCGAGATTCTTACCGAGCACTTCGGCGAAAATCTGAGACGCCGCCACGCCCTCAAACAGCACCGGACCGGAGTAGTTCTCACCGACAGGCGCTTTTATGAGAGCACTCAGGTTCTGCGCCACACCGCGCGCTGCGCGCTCCATCTCAGCTTCAGGCGGCAAGA
>JAOAPQ010000507.1 GCA_025462965.1 Bryobacterales bacterium | reverse complement strand
AGGCCGGGTTCACGGTGGAGCGGATTATCGAGTTCAACCGGGTCTCGCGGCCGGGCTGGTACATTACGGGCAGGGTGCTGAAGCGTTCGGCGCTCGCGCGGTTTCCGATGCGGTGCTTCAATTCGCTTGTTTGGCTGTGGCGGAAAATCGACTCGAAGCTGCCCTGGCCGGCTGTGTCGATCATTGCGATTGCGCGAAAGAATGAGTAGGCGGCAGTATCGCTGAATCAGCCGCTTACGACGTCGAGCACGGGAAGGCCGCTGGCTTCGATCCGAGTAATCGCGTCCGGGGTGGGCTTCTGCGCGATGATCAAGTTGTCGCAATTGGCCAGCATCTCGTCGAGCGATTCCATCAGCAGTCTTCCGATGTGCGGAATGACCTTCAAGACGAAATCGCGGTTCGCGCCGTAGATCTGATCGATCTGGATATGGGGGTCGTAAACCCGGAGTTCCCGTCCTTTGCCGAGGAGGTGTTCGATGAGCATGACAATCGGACTCTCGCGCAGGTCGTCAGTATTTTCCTTGAAGGCAAGTCCGTAGATGCCGGTGCGCCCGGCGGGCAGCGCGAGAGCTCTCTCGATCGCCCGACGGAGATGCTGCTCGTTCGAAGGCAGCACGTTCTGGAGCAGCGGCAGATGCAAATCGAGGCGCGATGCACGATACGTCAGCGCCCGTAAGTCCTTGGGCAGGCAGCTTCCGCCGAACGCAAAACCCGGACGCAGGTAAGCGGGCGAGATGTTCAGTTTTACATCGCGGCAAAGCGTCTGCATCACTTCATGCGCGGGAATCTCCAATTCGCGGCACACTGAACCAATCTCATTCGCAAAGGCGATCTTTACGGCGTGGAAGGAGTTGCACGCGTACTTGATCATCTCCGCGGTCCGCAGAGTCACCAGGCAGTGATGCCCGGGCAGGCACTTGTACAGGTCCGCGACGGAGTGGACAGCGGCCGAATCCGGCCCTCCCACAACCAAAAGCGAAGGCTCCATGAAATCCTGGACCGCCGTTCCTTCCCTCAGGAACTCGGGGTTACAAACGACCGCGGCTGCGGCGCCCCCGCCTAGGGCGGGCATTACCACCTCTTCGCAAGTCCCGGGAAACACCGTACTGCGAACCACCACTATCAGCCGCTTGGAACGCCGGGCAAGCAGCCCCCCGATCTCTTCCGAAACACGCTTCAACTGCGCCAAGCCGAGATTGCCGTTCGTTTCAGACGGGGTGCCAACGCAAATCAGGGCGATCTCCGCGTCGCCGATGCCCTCTTCGAGCGAGACCGTCGCGCTCAAACGCCCGAGAGCGGTCACCTCCCGGACGATCTCTTCCAGACCGGGTTCATAGAACGGGGCGTGTCCTGCCAGAACATTGCCGACCTTATGCTCGTCCCGATCGACGCCGATCACCTGGTGGCCCAGTTTCGCCAGGCAAGCTGCCGTCACACACCCCACATACCCAAGACCCAGAACAGCAACTTTCATGGCTTCCTCATTTTAGATCACGCCGCTGGTGAGTACGCTCTTCACCTTTTCGGCGAGCTGCGCCGCCGTGTAAGGCTTCTGAATGAAACCCGCAAGGCCGTATCCCGCGAACCGGCGGACCGCTTCGGTCTCGCTGTGGCCGCTCGAGAGCACCACATTCACATCCGGCGCGATCTTCTGCATTTCGCGAAGAGCATCCTCACCGCTGAGGACAGGCATGGTCATATCGAGGAGCACGACATCGATTTCGGCCACATGCTCCCGGAACAGCGCCACGCCGCGTGCTCCATCATCCGCGGACATCACGGTATAGCCGTACCGTTCGAGGATAACGCGCGCCATCTGGCGAACCACCGCTTCGTCATCAACCACCAGCACCGTGCCGTTGGACATAAGGCTCGATTTTTCCTGTACCGCCGCCGGCCGTGCCGGTCTATCCGGCCCTGCCGGCAGGAGAACCTGAAATACGCTTCCCTGCCCCGGGATACTCGATACTTTCATTCCGCCCCGGTGCGATCCGATGATGCCGAGAACCGCGGAAAGACCCAGCCCGCGGCCCATGAACTTCGTGGTAAAAAACGGATCGAAGATGCGCGAGAGCGTCTGCGCGTCCATTCCGGATCCGGTATCCCGCACCTCAATGGAAACGTACCGCCCCGTTTCGATCTTCCCCGGTACGAAGTGACTGGTCGGGGTGGATTCGTCCACGGTTTGCAAGCCAGTGGAAATCGTGAGGGTCCCGGTGCAACCTTCTCCGATAGCTTCGGCGGCATTAATCGCCAGATTCATGATGATCTGCTGCAACTGGCCATGGTCGGCTTCAACGACCGGCAGGTCCGGGGCCAGATTCAGCACGAGTTCCACGTTGCGGCCGCCCGAGACATCAATCAGTCCGGCTATCTCCTTCACCATGGCCGAAACGTCGAGGGGCTGGACGACGAAACGGCCTTTGCCGGCATAGGCGAGCAGCTGGCGTGTCAGGTCAGCGGCGCGCTCCCCTGCGTGCATTACGCCGTGCACGAGTGCGATACCGGGTGCGTCGTGAGGCATGTCCGCCGCCAGAAGGCTTGCATTACCCAGTATGCCGGTGAGCAGATTATTGAAATCGTGCGCGATGCCCCCCGCCAGCACGCCGATGCTTTCTAGTTTGGCCATCTGGCGCATGCGTTCTTCCGACGATTTCTTTTCCGTAATCTCCTCGCACACGACACCCGCACCGGCGATTTCGCCTTCGAGCCTGATCGGAAAATACGAGGTGTTCCAGTGACGAAGACGGCCGGGGTCCGCCGGCGTGATGCCGCTCACTTCCCGATTGATCAGGGCCTCGCCAGTCTCCAAGACATGCCGAAACAGGCGGGCCACCACCGGTTCCAGGTCGGGCAGCAACTCTTGAATGGTTCTTCCGATATGCGATTCCATCGGTATTCCGTTCATTGCAGCAAGAGCCTGGTTGATTCGCACGAAACGGAGTTCGCGGTCCCAGACACCCAAACCCACCGGGGCTTTGTCAAACACGGTATTCAGAATCGCGTTCATCCGCTCGAGTTCGCGAGTGAGGGCGGCCCGGGCCTCCTCATTCGCCTTGCGCTCGGTGGTGTTTTCGACGGCCGCGACATACGACATCGCCTGCCCCTGCTTATCGCGCGCTATCGAGGCGCTCACGCGAGTCCAGACCACCCCGCCCGCGCGTGTGACGTACCGTTCTTCCACTCCGGTGACGCGCGGCTTTCCGGCCAGAAGCTCCCGCATGACGCCATACGTTACGGCCCGGTCATCGGGGTGCGTGAGCTCAAGAGCGCTCATATGGAGGAGCTCCCGCTCCGTGTACCCCACCATTTCGCAATAAGCCGGATTCGCCACCAGGAAGCGACTGTCCGGGGCAAGGACGATCATGCCGACCGGACTACTCTCGAAGGCATGCCGGAAACGCCGGAGCTCGGCACTGGCGGTTGCCTGCGAGCGGCGGGTTCTTCGCACGGCGGCGATCAGGCATCCCGCCAGCACTGCACCGGCTATCGGGATGAGAACTAAAGGATTAACTCGTTTGTTGCGCGGGGTTGTCATGCGCTCCATCGCGGACTCATTAGATAATAGACTGACATAGCGGTTTCATGGACTTCGTACAACAGCTCAAGGCGTCGGTGGACATCGTGCGCGTCGTCCAGGATTACGTCCGGCTCCGCAAGGCGGGCACCCGATACACCGGCCTCTGCCCGTTTCATAACGAGAAGACCCCATCGTTCTCCGTCAACCCCGCGTTACAGTTCTATTACTGTCACGGGTGCCACGCCGGGGGCGACGTACTCACGTTCCTGATGCAGATAGAGCACCTGAGCTTCCACGAAGCACGCAACACGCTGGCCGAGCGCAATGGTATTCCGATCCCGAAGCGCTCCGAATACGCCGACGAAGATACCAAGCTCCGCGCCGCGCTCTACCAGATGCATGAGATCGCGCTCGAGGAATTTCAGTCCCAGCTCTCCTCTTCGCAGGGCGCGGAAGCGCGGGCCTATATGGCGAAACGCGGCCTTAGGCGAGAGAGCGTGGAGCACTTCGGACTGGGTTATGCCGGCAAGTCTCTCGCACGCACGCTGGAAGGGAAGGGCTTCACCAGGCAGCAACTGGAGGCATCGGGTCTGGTGGGCCATCGCGATGACGGCACCTATTACGATCTGTTCCGCAATCGCCTGATGTTCCCGATTCACAATGAATCGGGAAAGACGATTGCGTTCGGCGGCCGCGCGCTCGACCCGAACGACAAGGCCAAGTACATCAACTCGCCCGAGACGCCGATCTACAAGAAGAAGACGGTGCTTTACAACCTGCACCGCGCGCGCGAGGCAGCGCGCCAGGCGGGCCGGCTAATCCTGGTGGAAGGGTACATGGACGTGATCGGCGTCTATGCTTCGGGATTGAAGGAGGTAGTCGCCACATGCGGCACAGCTCTCACGCGCGAGCAAGTGCAGACCATGAAGCGGCACTCTTCGTCCGTTACGCTGAATTTCGACCCTGACAGCGCCGGCTCGAACGCCGCGGAGAAATCGATCCAGCTGCTTCTCGCCGAGTCGATACGGATCCACATTGTGCAACTCGAAGGCGGGCTGGATCCGGACGAGTACTGCAAGGTGCATGGAGGTGAAGCGTATGCCGAATGTGTGACTCGCGCCAAAACGTACTTTTATTGGCTGGCCGACCGCGCGCGGTCGAAGTTCGACATGAAAACGGCCGAGGGCCGCGTGGATGCTTTCCAATTCCTGCTGCCGGCGGTGCAGGGCCTGACCGATAAGATCGAGCGCGTGGCGGTAGCGAATGATGTCGCTTCTTATTTAAATGTAACAAGTGGTCTGGTCCTCGAAAATTTCCGTAAATTAGCCGCGGATAAACGAGACCAAAGCGTTCAGCAATCGCCTGGCCGTTTATCGGAGTCGGACCGGATTCTGATCAGCGTAATGCTTTTGGATGCCGACGCGCGGCAACAATTGATTCCTTCTTTGAAGGAACTGTCGGTAATTCAGCAATCTCCGGCGGGCCGTATTTATGAAGCGCTCTTCGCGTTGGATGAAGCCGGTGCGCCGATACACTACGCCAATCTGCACGATCGTCTGGAAGATATAGAGCGCAAAGCTCTTTCAGCAACCTTGCTAGGCGGAGACTCAAATGATTCCTCGCTCACGCTGGAAGCCGCGCTTTGCTGCCTGGACACTTTGCGCTCCAAAGAGCGCGATGGAAAAGCATCGGAAATCAAGGCTCGCATCCGCGATGCCGAGCGCGCGGGCAATTTTCAGGAAGCGCTCGCGCTCATGCAATTGTTGTAACGTTCCCTTTCGTCCTGCCACTTACAGTAGTCAGGCTTGCAAGAGCCCGCCAGCCCATAAATGCATGTACAATGTGGAAATCGTTTTACCGGATTGACGCTCGGGGATAGACCAGTGGCAGTCGAAGACAAATTCGATCGGGTTGACTTTGTAATGTTTGACGAAGTCACGGAAGTGCTGCCCGAAGAAATAGGCGGCCCTGCGGACTTCGAAGAGATTCTCGGGGACTTTGATGCCCGGGGCATCGAGAACCTTGAAGACCCGAAGGCCGGCAAGCCGGAAGATCTGGAAGACGCGCTGGACCTGGAGCTTCCGGCGGGTGTCGGCGAGAAGACCAGCGATCCCGTGCGGATGTACCTGCGCGAGATGGGAGCCGTGCCGCTCCTTACCCGCGAAGGTGAAGTGGAGATCGCGCGGCGCATGGAGCGTGGTCAGACCGCGGTGTTGAAAGCGCTTTCGCGGTCACCGCTCGGCATCCAACATATTCTCGCTCTTCAGGAAGAAGTGGAACGCGGCACGCTGTCCATCCGGGACGTCCTTCTCATCTCCGACTTGCTTCCTACAGACGAACTGCTGGAACAGCGAGCGGCGGAATTCACGACTGTCTGCGGAGAGGTTTCGCGCCTTGCCCGGAAGGTGCAACAAACGCGTCAGAAGCTTCTGGCTGTCCCCAGGGGGTTGAAGCCGAAGCAGCACAGACATATGCGTTGGGAGCTCGGCCGGCTTATGATCCGCATGGCGCGGGAGGTTCGATCTCTGAAGTTCCAGAGCTCCGTTACGCGGGAAATGATCGGGGCCGTGAGATCGGCGCTGGAGGAAGTGGCGCCGGTGGAGCGCGCCATCGCCCGCAACCAGAGGAAACTGGAGTCGGCTCCGGAAGGCGCGAGGGAGTTGCATCGCGAGCAGCGTTCACTCACACAGGAGTTGCAGCAATTCGAGGAGCGGTTTGGAAGCTCGGCGCTGGAGCTGCACCGGACCGTTCAGATTATCACCCGCGCGGACCGTGAGGCGGAATGCGCCAAGCAGGAGCTGATCGAAGCGAACCTCCGTCTTGTGGTGAGCATCGCGAAGCGCTACACCAATCGCGGACTGCAGTTCCTGGATTTGATTCAGGAAGGCAACATCGGCCTGATGAAGGCCGTGGATAAGTTCGAATACAAGCGCGGGTATAAGTTCTCGACCTATGCGACGTGGTGGGTGCGGCAGGCTATCACGCGAGCGATCGCGGACCAGGCACGCACCATCCGCATCCCGGTTCACATGATCGAAACGATCAACAAGCTGATTCGTACGTCGCGCACGCTGGTACAGGAGTTGGGCCGGGAACCCACCAATGAGGAGCTCGGCTCCAGGCTCGAGCTTTCCGTGA
>JAOAPQ010000460.1 GCA_025462965.1 Bryobacterales bacterium | reverse complement strand
CCGCTGTTTGCTGAGTCACCTGTTCCATTTGGGTGATGGCCTTCGAAATCTGGTCGGTACCTCTTGCCTGTTCCTGACTGCCCAGACTCACTTCCCGGACCAGGACCTTGACGGCGTTGGCGCTCTCAGTGATGGAGCGCGTGGCTTCGGTAACCAGGTTCAGTTTGGAACCGCCCTCGTTCGATTTTGCGATCGAAGCTTCGATGAGAACGGCAGTGTCTCTGGCGGCCTGAGCGCTACGTTGCGCCAGATTGCGAACCTCTTCAGCGACTACGGAGAAGCCCATGCCCGCTTCACCCGCGCGCGCCGCTTCCACCGCCGCGTTCAAGGCCAGAATATTTGTCTGAAACGCGATCTCATCAATCACCTTGATGACTTTAGAGATCTGATTGCTGGAGCCGGTAATCTCTCTCATGGATACGACCATCTGGTCGAGCATCATGTTGGCCTGCTCGACGTTCTTGTCGACAACTCCCATCAGCCGGGACGATTCATTCGAATTGTCGGCGTTCTTGGATGTCATGGCGGCCAACTCCACGCTCGACGCCGATGTCTCCTCAATCGTGGCGGCCATCTCGGAGGATCCCTGGGCCAGCGATTGGCTGGAAGCGGAAATCTGACCTGCCGCGGCAGCCACCTGCCCCGCGCCATCGGCCATCTCGAGGGTGATCCGCCGCAGGCCGTCAGTAGCCTGCCGAAGCATGAAAAGGATGCCCGCCGCGACCGCGATGGCGATAGCCAGGAGGGTAAATCCCATCCAGCGAGCGCCCGCGACAGTGTCCACTGCCTTCTTCGCTTCGTCGACGGCGAAAGCCTGCTGGCGATCCTGCACTTCCTGGACCTGCTTCATCATGCTCTCAGCGAGAGGAGCCGACTGCGTCACGAGGATTTTCAGAGCGTCATCGGGCTTGTTCTGAGCGCATTGCGCGTCTATTTCCTCCAACAACATACGCCAGCTCGAAACGCCGCCCTGCACGGCATTGATTCGCTGCTTATCGGCGTCCGCCGACAGCAAGGGGAGGATCTCGCCGGCAAGTCTTTCCACTTTGCCGGCTGCGCGGCCGGCGTCCTGCTTTGACACTTCCCTGCTTCCCGTGTCCTTGGCGTAAGTAGAGAGAACCACCCCGCGCTGCATAAGCCGCATATTCTCGATGGCGGTCAGCAATTCGCCGGTTTTCCCGATCCCCGCCGTCGTCTTGTTCGCCGACGTGTCCAGGAGCTCACCAAGAGTATGGAGCGCGTTGAGCGACGCAAAGCTGGTCAAAGCGATGAGCGTCAGCATTGCCAGAAAGCCGGCAGTCAGTTTTCTTCCGATTGTCCAGTTATTCATTTGTAGTGAGTTGATCGGCACATCTCGAAAGAAGATTAGGCCTGAGTCGCGAGAAGTCCTGAGATGATTCGACTGCGCATCCCACTTTGAAACTTGCACGCCCCAATCGTTAAACCGGACCGCGCCACCATCGCCGGCCTTGTGGTTTCAGTCGGGTCCATCCTCGCAGGCATGCTCATCGAGGGAGGCCGCATCGGCGACCTCATTCAAGTGACGGCCGCTTTGATCGTTTTGGGCGGAACTCTCGGAGCGGTCCTTGTCAGCTCGCCCTCCGTCGTATTGTGGCGAGCCGTGAAAAGGTTATCGAGTTTAGTCCGGGCGGAACCGGTATCGGCCGGCGTTCTGGTCGAACGGCTGGTCGCCTGCTCCTTTAAGTCGCGCAGGCACGGCTTGCTCGCTCTTGACCCGGAAGAGGGCGCCGCCGCCGATCCTTTTCTGCGAAAGGCGCTGATGCTCGCGGTCGATGGCGTCGGCACGGATGTCATTCGCGAAGACATGGAACTGGAAATATCGCTCGAAGAGCAGCGGCTCGAAGAAGAGGCTCGCATCTTCGAATCCGCCGCCGGCTTTGCTCCCACCATGGGCATCATCGGTGCGGTGCTCGGTTTGATCCAAGTGATGAAGCATCTGGATAACATCGCCGAAGTCGGCCACGGGATCGCGGTCGCATTCGTCGCCACGGTGTATGGGGTCGGGCTCGCGAATCTCGCGCTGCTGCCCGCGGCGGGCAAGCTGCGGTCGCGGGCAGCTCACCAGATTCAGATGCGCGAGCTGGCGCTCGATGGCGTTATCGGTATTGCGGAAGGAACCAACCCGAGGCTCATTCGAGGCAGGCTGGAAGCTTACCTTCCTCGCGTCGCGCCACAGCCGTCCGTACCGGAAGTTCCGCCCGCACGCGCGTTCGTCGTGAAGCAGGGCGGCCGATGACGACCCGCCGGAGAAGAATCGCAATGCCGCGCCCGAGCCATGAGCGCTGGTTCGTCTCCTACGCCGATTTCGTCACCCTGTTATTTGCCTTTTTCGTGGTCCTGTTCGCATGCGCCCAGACGGACAAGATGAAGATCCTCTCGCGATCCCTCCAGGCGACGCTCGACAGACCACTTCCCCGCCCCATTCCTAAGCCTCCGGAGCTTAAGACTCCGGAGCTGCAGCCCGCCATGGACTTTCTGAGCAGGCAACTACGCACTGAAATCGAAGCCGGACAGATGCGTGTGCGCCTCGAGCAGCGGGGGCTGGTTGTGTCCCTCAGCCAGGCCGCCTTTTTCCCTTCCGGCGGAGACCAGCTCGAGCCTCGCCTATGCACGAGCATCCGGAAAGTTGCCGACGCGGTGCGCGATCTGCCGAACCCAATCCGGCTCGAGGGCCACACGGATTCCCAGGCGATCCACGACAAGCGCTTTCGGGACAATTGGGAACTTTCCGCGGCCCGCGCGCTCGCGATGCTCCAGTTGCTGAACGGATCCGAACGCATTGCTCGCGAACGCCTCGCGATCGCCGGCTATGCCGACACCGCGCCCATCACCACAAACGAGACGGAGGAGGGCCGCTCGCGCAACCGCAGGGTCGATATCGTGATCCTGAGCAAAGGCGGTTAGTCCACGTGGAAAACTTCTTCCATCGGCGACCACCACTCGTCCGGCGCCGCCGTTTCCAACCGCTGTTGCATCGGCATCATGATGGACCACCACTCCTGCGTCTTGACGTCCGCCGCCATCTTCTCCATATCGGCCTGGTGGTCAGTCCCGTGGTATTCGTAATAGGCGAACAGAAAGCCATCGCGCAGGTAGATGGAATAGTTCCGGATGTTGCACGCGGAAATCGTACCCAGTACCTCCGGCCACACAGCGTTGTGGTACGCCTTATATTCTTCGATGGCCTGGGGTTTCACCTTGAGCACGGAGCCGTAACGCTTCATCGTTTATCACTGGATTGTATAACGGGCCGTCA